>JAAUZY010000064.1 GCA_014804355.1 Lachnospiraceae bacterium | reverse complement strand
TAATCAGGATGCTCTCGGTCTGCTCGATGTATATGACGAATTTGCCACGCGCGCTGACTTCGTATTCCTGATCGGGCTGATCTACATGAATAACGGGTTCCTTGATCAAGCCATAAATGAATTTAAAAAAGCTACTACTATGGAAGAGTTTGCAGTGGAAGGCGTCAATAGTTATAAAGCCTATTATAATATCGGTGTTATCTATGAATGTACCGGATATGCCAGAGAAGCTATAGCCTCCTATCGAAAATGTGGTGATTATCTGCCCGCCAAGGCAAGAATTCAACAGCTTTCGTAACAGTAACCAAAATATTACACTAAGGTCAGGGTAGTCATATGGAAATACATGAATCCTCAGAAGATTATTTAGAAACGATACTTATTTTAAAAGAGCGCACCGGTCAGGTTCGTTCCATTGATATTGCAACCGAAATGAATTACTCCAAGCCCAGTATCAGCGTAGCTATGAAAAAGCTACGCGAGAATGGTTATATTGAAGTGGATCAAAGCGGCTTTATCACTCTAACCGATTCCGGTTATGCGATCGCCTCCGATATCTATGACCGGCATAAGGTACTGACAGCCTTCTTCGTATCGCTCGGCGTAAATGAAAAGACCGCAGCAGCAGATGCATGCCGGATCGAGCACGACTTGAGCCCTGAGACTTATGAGAAAATCAAGGAACACGCACTGAAAACGGTCAGATAGGCTAGATTTATGTCTGCGCGCTGCTTGCCACAAATTCGTTCATACGCAAAGAGCGGCGCAGAAATGGGGACATCTATGAAAATACTTTTTATTGAATGGGCCAGTTTTGGAAATAATGACATAAAAGAGGCTTTTACGGCGGAAGGCCATACGGTAATCTCCTATCCTTTTTCCAATAAAGACCCCAGACAAGATAAGGAATTGGAAGAGCATCTGGCATCCACTCTCCGTCATGAAGTACCTGATGCTGTCTTTTCATTTAATTATTATCCTGTTATCTCCAACGTATGTAAAGAAGAAAAAATTCGTTATATTTCATGGGTCTACGACAGCCCTTATGTGCTGCTCTACTCCTGCACTGTGATCAATCCGTGCAATACGATCTATGTGTTTGATAAAGAATTATATCTGGAGTTCCACAATGCAGGGATAGAGACTGTCTATTACATGCCCATGGCAACAAACCCAGAGCGGTTAGACAGAATCACAATACAAACTCCAATTGCAGACACCTCGCGAAAGAAAACAGATTCCCGTTATCTGTATGACATCTCATTTGTAGGATCCCTCTATACAGAAAAACATAACTTCTTTGATCGCATGACAACTCTATCCGATTACAGCAAAGGCTATCTGGACGCTATCATGTCTGCACAGATGAAAGTACAAGGCTATAACTTTATTCAGGAATCTCTGGCTCCTATCATGGATGACCTGTATCATGCGCTTCCTCTGGAGCCCAATCCGGACGGTGTAGAGTCCAAAGAATATCTCTATGCCCAATATATGATCAATCGTAAGATAACCGGATTAGAGCGCGCGGAATTAATTCAGGCTATTACAGAACACTTTCACATGGATCTGTTTACCCCTAACAGCAGCTTTACTTTGCCCAATCTCACTAACCACGGAACCGTCGATCCTTATGAGCAGGCTCCGGTCGTATTTAAACAAAGTAAAATCAATCTGAACATCTCTCTTCGGAGCATCAAGAGCGGCATTCCGCTCCGCGCCTTTGAAATCATGGGCAGCGGCGGATTTTTATTGAGTAATTTTCAAGCTGATTTTCTGGATGATTTTGAACCCGATATAGATTTCGTTTACTATGAGAGCCGGAAAGATTTGCTGGAAAAAATTGACTATTACCTGACGCATGATGCCGAACGTATCGCCATCGCCAGGAATGGGCATGATAAAGTCGCTAAAAGCCATACATTCCGGCATAGAATAAGAGAAATGTTGACGTGAGTACGTGCAGCTTATCTATGATAGGTACTCCGCAACAAATTTCTCTTTCTCAACATCATAATCCTTTAGATTAACAAAACCACAATCATGCACACACCAAGGTTCGCTCATATTTGGAACTACTACCTGATAGCCATGCCTGATAAATTCCATACTCTGTGAACAATCATAAAAATCCCACTTATCAAATAAATCCTCCCGCCACGGAATATCATATTGCGTAACCATAAGGAACCCGTCTATCGCATCTACCTGCATGTATTTTAACCCTGAACTAATTTCATTACATAACAGTTCCGTCTCGTATATATGTTGTTCGTACAGCATGCCATATCTATCGCCATCCCACATAACACCGGAAGCCGGCATCGTTTTAACTCCTACATTTCCAATCATACCAATCTCCGAGTGGTTCATAAAAATATCCAGACAATCCTTAATAAAATTCCGATTAATGATAAAGGTATCATGATGAAGATATACCTTGTACCGTGCTTCGGTACAATGCATTGCTTCATTATATCCTGCCGTCATAGATTTTGCTTCTTCGACAGTCAAAATATCAACATCTATGCCTTCCGGCACGATAAGATGATTAATATAGTGAATACACTCTTCAGCATAGATAGGATTATTCGTGCATATGATAAAGCAGATCTGCTGTGTATCGTCACTCCTATATGCGTCTACTGCACTATTACTATCTGCCTTTTCATCCATCTTTGCAGCTGATACATTCACATCCATTTCTACAGGATTCTCAACTGCCTTTTCCGATGCTCCACTACCAATTCTCTGCAACACTTTATCTTTATGCACCGCGCTGAAATCAAGCACGCGCAACAGCTCATAGGAAGAAATCTGATTCTGAACAAGAAACTCACTAAAAATCCTCATATCATCCATTACATCGAACTCAATTCTTCTTAAATAAAATTTTAATATGGTATAACGCTTTAATAATGCTTCCATATCCGGCACTTTATCAAAAATTGTCCTCTGGCCTGCAGCCTTCTCTTGTTCATAGACAGTGCACAAATAACAAATTATAGCTAAATCGTTATCATCTTCCGTCACTTCTTTATGAGCAAGCAACTGCTCTTTAATCTCATCATGCTTTCCCGATTCCAACAGTTGATTTACTTGTTGTCTTAACTGCTCTACACTCATACCTTCCCTCATTTTTGTGCCTCAACCACATATTGGAATGTTTCATACATCCAGTCTTCTGTATCATTCGATAATCCTAACAATACTTTTTTAATTTGGGTTTGTCGCTCGGATGTCTTAAAGGCAATTCCGTCAATATATTTAATTGTGTAGCCTGCATGTAAGAATAATTCCATAATTTCACGATATGTAAAAAAATGAATGTGTGTTCTATCCAAAAGTCCGGCATCACTATACCTAAATCTTCCATCTATTAACTGCTCTATGACAGATATATGCATCACATTTGGTATACTTGCAATGATACTTCCATTTTCATTTAGCATATTACGACACATTTGAACCACTTCTTCCGGATGCCGTAAATGTTCTAGAACATCCCCAAAAATAATATAATCAAATTTTTCCCCAAACGGAATTTGCAGTTCATCAATATTCCCCTCTTTTGCTTGTGTTATATGCTTTGCTATTTCTACTGCTGCTTTGTTAATATCTAAACCGTACGTCTCACATTCCGGATACTCATTCTGAATTTCAACTAAGGTTGCACCTAAGTCACATCCAATCTCAAGAACCTTAAATGCATTTTCACTTTCCCTTTGAATACGTTCTACTAAAAAGTCATTAGGCTTCAAATTGAAATAATTCATGCCGTATTTTGTTTTCATGAAAAGATGATCGTCATTTCTCCATTGACTGTCCTGCGGATAAATTTCATCACATCTGCAAAAGCTTTCAAAAGCACACGCTTCGCGACATACCATCTGCCGTAATCCCTTTCGAATCAAGCTTAAAGAATAGTCTGTCAATACCTCTTCCGGCCCACACAATTTTTCCTCAAAGGCACCATTACTTTCAAATATCTCTCTTCGCGCCGCCCACATTTTCCAGTTGGCACATAAAGCATACCGCTTAATCCTGCATTCTAATGCTTCTTGATAATACAAACGATTATGCAAAAGATTTTCTTTGCCGGTAATTCGATTATTCCTATCAGCCATAAAACAATTCGTCATCGGACTTACTATTTCAACTGATTCCATCTGTAAGATCTCTGCCAGTTTTAGCAAACATTTTTGCTCCGGATATACCCCTGCTTCTATAAAAACGATATACTCTTCCATTTCAAACTGACTCAAAACTATATTCCATAGGACGCCATAACCTTGTACACCTTCATCAAAGTATACGTATTCATACTGCTGTGTAGAAAGCCATTCTTCTGTACCATCTATCGAGCCATTATCTACTATAATAATATCAGAAATGCCTTCCACATGTTCAAGCCATATCAATGTGTCTTGAAGCTGACTTAATCTATTATAAGTCATAAGTATCACTGTAACCTTTGTCTGCTTACCCACTTCTTTGCCCTCCTCAAATACTCCTGTATAACCTTCTACCCTTTTATATGATAACTTTCACCACCCAAATATTACAAATACATTGTGCTTTTTATATTCTAAAATTTCCACCTTACATTCTTGAACTTAAAAATTATATTGCAAATAATCTTTCTAGTCCCTCTTTGTAAGAAAACATATCCTTCACCTTTTTCTTCCCTCTTTCTGCGATCAATCTTCTCTCTTCGTCATGAGTCAGGTAAAAGCTGATTTTATCCATGCATTCTTCTAAGCCGGTAAATGTTGCTATTTCCTTCCCTTCTTCAAAATATTCTGCAATCTCCGGCTGCCAATTAGACAATACAAAACCGCCACATGCCATAATATCAAGTACTCGCAACGGTATGCCTGAATGAATGGACCGTAAGGAAAGATTCAGATTAATCTTACTGCCCGAGAACACCAATGGCATCTGTTTGCGATAGTTCACTGTACCTTTGTGATATTTCTTAAGCATGGGCTGTTCATGCAAATCCGAACCACTGTACAAACTGAGCCGGTATTGCTCCCCAAATTTCTCTGCAATCCGGTTCAGCAATATCCTTCGTTCTTCCACTGTCACTTTCTTCTCCAGTACAGCCGCCTGTAAAACATCCTGTGCCTCAGCAAAATAGTCTTCTCCCAGCATCAGCCCTTCTTGTTCCATCTTTTCTTGTATCACGTGAATATCTATTTCTCCTGATACAAGCGCTTCACTTATATAATTAACTTCATATGAAAAACATTGTTTTCGTATTATGCAATCGAACTTCTCTTGTTCCTGCTTCTCCAACAATCTATTAAAGTAGTTATGTCCATCCGTATACAGAGAACCAACAAAAGATATATCACTCTGAAATCTCTCGGATTCTTTACGCCCTGCCCTCCTGATTACCTGTTCAAAACAATCCACATCTACAGACAACGGTGTATGAAAGACTGTCTGCACACCCTTTTCCTGCAGCTTATGCACCATATCTTTATCAAAAATGCCAATATGATTACACGGCAGCATAGCCTGTCGTGCATACAAAGTAAAATGGGGACTGTCATATATCCACGCATAATAAGGAATCTTACAGGTATCACAAATCATAGAAATGATAGGGAAATAATTGAATGATATAACAATATCAATATTCTTCTGATGAATATATGGTATCATCTTAGCCGCTAATTCTATATCCCGCGTGTAATGCTTGCACGGCTCGCGAAACCAAATTACCTCGAATCCAAATTTTATTAAATTATCCGCCAGTATTTGCTCATTGTTAGCATTCCATGCATATAACAATAATTTCATAAAATATCTGCTTCCTATCTGTCTAATTCTTTAATTTTTTCCAGCGCCATCGGAAAATCACCGCATTTTCTGTAATACGCCAATGCCATCTCTCTCTCTCCCATCATTTCATTGATCAATCCGAGATTGTAAGACGGAATAAAACTATTCGCTCCAACCACATGAACATTGTCACAGGAAAGCGCTTTCACAAATTCCAGCATCGCCTTGACATACTGCTCATTTCTTAGATAAATCAATCCCATTAATGAAAGAAAATCCGCCGAACCTGAAAACGCATCATAGACATTGCACAAACCCAACGCCTCTTCCGCACGGTTAAGATGTAATAGCGCATATCCATAGCCTATCACCATCATCTGCACATATTCCGCATCAGGATTTACATCATATGACAATCCTTTGTCATAATATAAGCACGCTTTCTCGTCATCATGAATCATGTTATATGCCTGACCAATTTGAAAATAAGTATACGGATTATCCGGATGTCTCTCCAAGTCTTCCAATAGCAGGGAAATATTCCGGTTTGCTTTCTCTCTAAGTTCTTCATCGCTCCCGTTATATCCGGAATGATTGAGAACTAACGGAATTTGATAAGTATCATAAGAACTCTCTGCCGAATCCTTTAGGACCACCTGTTCATGGATGATTCCCTCATAGTGATAATATTTGCGAGAAAAAAGACGCTCCACTAAGTCTACATAGACACTGTCTGTTCCGTTCATCTGATAGTGGTTCTGACGCGAAAGAAGTCCTACCGCTGTGGGATGTTCCTTCGCAAGGGATAATATGACATCTATGTCAATTTCCATTAAATACTCGTCACTATCAATAAATAGAATGGTATCATAGGAAGCACATTCGATAGAAAAATTTCTAGCGGCGCTAAAGTCTTGTATCCACACATAATCAATCACCTTGTCTGCATACTGCATGGCAATTTCTTTCGTGCGATCGGTTGAGCCCGTGTCCACAACAATAATCTCCCAATCATAGACCCGCAAGGGTTTCAGACATTTTTCAATATTTCGTTCTTCATTTTTTGCTATGATACAGACGGATATAGGTATCATATCTTCCTCGCTCCTTTATTTCCTGTATATTCATCTAAGAGGTATCTCCGCTTTTATATTAACATAGGCGGTAAAAAAAGACCACCCGAAAACGGGTGGTCTCCGATTGTTTCACGATATAATCTCTACAGCCGATTATCCCGCTATTAGCCAAGTAAGGACAGTGCCAGCTGGTTGGACTGGTTCGCCTGTGATAACATGGATGTTCCAGCCTGCTGTAAGATGTTGTTGTTTGCGTACTGAACCATCTCTGTTGCGATGTCCGTATCACGGATCGCTGCTTCTGCACTCTGGGTGTTCTCTACAACGTTATCCAGGTTGTTCACTGTGTGCTCAAGTCTGTTCTGTACTGCACCAAGCTCTGAACGCTGTCTGGATACTTCCTTGATCATACCCTTAACCAGCTTATTCAGGTTACCAAAATCATCTTCTTCAATTTCTGTAGCAAACGGCGTATCCATCGTAAAAGCGGCAAACTTTGTATCAGTGCCGGTAGCGTCAAATGCCTGACTAGCAGTCTTTAAACTAGCCCAATTCATATTCTTGATAGTAATAGCGATATGCTGGCCTGCTTCTGCACCTACCTGAAGAGCCTTGCCGGTGAAGGAGCCGTCTAACAGGCTCTGCTCATTGAATGTAGTTGTACTCTGTACACGATTGATCTCTGTCATCAGCTGGCTAACTTCCATCGCGATGTATGCACGGTCTGTACTGGTCTGTGTAGCGTTCTCGCCTTTAACTGCCAGTTCGTTGATACGCTGTAACATATCATGAACTTCTGTCAAAGCGCCTTCTGCTGTCTGTACTGCACTGATACCGTCCTGAGCGT
>JAAUZY010000063.1 GCA_014804355.1 Lachnospiraceae bacterium | reverse complement strand
GAAAGTACTGCAACCGAAGCCGTTAAAGATGTCAGCTTTGAAATCGCCAAAGGGAGCTTTGTAGGTATCATGGGTGCGTCAGGATCAGGAAAAACCACCTTACTGAATATGATTGCAACTATAGATAAAGCTACCAGCGGGCAGATTGAAATTGACGGGTATGACATTGACAAGCTATCAGAAAATGATCTGGCATCTTTCCGCCGGGAGCATTTAGGTTTTATCTTTCAGGAATACAATTTATTAGACACTTTGACGGCCTATGAGAATATCGCACTGGCATTGACAATAAAGAAGCTACCAAAAGAGACCGTAAAACAGACGATTCTTGATTTGGCTGATAAATTGGGAATATCTGAAATCCTGAATAAGTTTCCCTATGAGATTTCAGGCGGCCAGCGGCAAAGATGCGCCTGTGTAAGAGCGATTGCGGCAAACCCCGGCCTTATTCTTGCAGACGAGCCGACCGGGGCGTTGGATAGTCACTCCGCAGCACAATTACTGGAAACATTCGTCATGCTCTGCCGAAAGTACACTGCTACCATTTTAATGGTAACACATGATGCCTTATCTGCGAGTTACTGTGATAAAATTCTGCTTATGCAGGATGGGGAGATCAAAGCCTCTTTGGAACGGGATCAGGAGAGTAAACAGGAGTTTTTCACCAGAATTCTAGATACGATTGCAAGAATAACAGGAGGTGTTCACTATGTATCTTAAATTAGCGCTCCGTAACGCAAAGCGTTCCATGCTTGACTATCTCCTGTATATTACATCAATGGTTATGCTTACATCCATTATTTTCCTTTCAAATTGTATTGCGGATTGGGGAGATATGCAGGCAGGCTTTCAGACAATGGCTTTACCTATACTGATTGTGATAATTATGGCGGTACTGGTATACTATATCAATCAATTTATCATCAGGCAGCGGGCAAAAGAATTTGCCACGTATATGCTGCTCGGAATGGAAAAAGATAAGCTGTCATTGGTATTTCTGTGCGAATTATCTGTGATAGGGCTGGTGTGCTTTCTCTTGGGTGTAGCTTTAGGCACGGGGATTTTTTCTATCTTCTGCCGTACATTGCTGCAGGAAACCGGAAGTCACCCCATACTCCGAATTATTTTGAAAAGTGTTCTGCAAACATTTGTTTATTTTTGCTGTGTGGAAGTTTTGTCAATATTTTTTATGAAGCACAAAATATATAAATTACAGATTGTGCAGCTTATGCAGGAGAAACAACGCAATCAGCCGCTGGGTGCAGATAAAAGAACTTTTTGGGGATGGATACTTATGATCAGCTTTTTTAGCTATCTGGCATTGCTGTCTGGTATTTCCTTTATGTCCGATGAGATAATGACTGTCTCCGTCTCCCTTATTTCACTGCCAATGTTAGTATGCGTTTTCTCATTCTACAGATGGCTGTATGCTTTTATCGCACATTTACGTCTGTCACAGGCGGATGCTTTATATCAGGGCAATCGGCTATACCAAATTACTGAAATGACAAGCGGCGGGGAGACTGGCGCAAATGTAAATACCATTTTCTGCATCTGTTTTATCTTTTCAGCAGCCGCCTTTGTGTTCGGAACATTTCTGCTTAGCCCGGATATTTATATTTTTGAACAAACCAGTCAGCAATGGATGGGCTTTTTACAGATCAGTATCTGCATTATTTTTATGATCATCTATTTCTCTGTCCTCTCTTTATTGCAGATCATTGATTTAAAGAGGGAGAACCGGAATATACAGTTATTGTTTCACATGGGGAAAAATCAATCCGATCTAAAATACCTGATTTGTACGCAGGTGCTTATAAAGCTGTTCATGCCAATACTAATGTCTTTTATTATACTTTGGACAGCCGCACCATTTGTCAATTATAAGATGAACTCTATATTGCCCGTACACAATCAACTGTTTAAAGCTATCGGCGGCTTTATGGTTTGCTTCTTTGTTCTGTATTTATGTTTTTTTGGTGTGGTGTATATGGTAAATATGCGATATATCAAATTCAGCACTAAATAACAGACCGCCGCATATGGTGGTGCGCCATTTGAGAAAATAATGCGCCGGCAAACACATGGCATTCTGTTACAACGCATTAATCACACCCTGTACGCCCTGCTCCTCATAAATCTTCTTATAATATGCCACCTCGTCCCGAATCAGCTCGTCAATGACCCGCATACCGAGAAGCTCTACCGGCGCTTTATCATCAGTCATGATATAGTCACCCGCTTCATATGCGATCAGGTTATCTGCAACCGCCGTCATCATCGCTGCAAGGTTTTCGTCTGCAAGATTTTCACGATGAATTGCCAGATTCTCTAAGATCCGCGGATTATCAGAGGCAAACAGCTCCCTGTTCGTAGACCCCTTTACATCCACTGTATACACCTCGCCGAACACACTGCTGATCGTGTCTGCAAGATGTTGATTAATACTTCCCTCACTGCTGCCGCGCATATTCATATTGACCACCATCACGCCGTCTTCATTTAAGTGGTCTTTCACCAATGTAAAAAATTCCACGGAAGACATCTGAAAAGGAATGGTAATATCCTGATAAGCGTCCACCATAATCACATCGTATTTACCGTCAATGGCATTCAAATACGCCCTGCCATCGTAAGTGGTCACATTCACATCCTCTGGCAGTTCAAAATATTCCCGTGCAAGATTCGTGATCTTCTCGTCGATCTCCACGCCCTCGATCTCCATATCTCCGTAATAATTACGGCATTGGTGCGCGTAAGTACCCGTTCCCATTCCAAGAATCAGCACATCACAATCAGCAGGTTTGTCCTGTCCTGTCATAAGCGGCGCTGCCATAGCATAATCGTAATACATACCCGTCAGTCCCTCATTTTTCATCAAGAGCGACTGCACACCGAACAGCACGTTTGTCGATAATATGACACTTCTGTCGTTTTCTTTCACCTGTAAATAATTATAAATGGATTCTCCCTCATAAGTTAAACTGCTCTCCCAGAAAGCGAAGCTGTTCGACTTACCGAGCAGACAGCACAGAAGAAAGATTCCCGCAGAAACTGCACTTTTCGCCGCTCCCCTTTTTCCACTGATAAAGTAGGTCAGAGCCAGCACCAATAAAATTCCCGCAAAGATCAAAAAGGTAATGGAAGTTCCCACCGCCGGAATCGAGATAAAAGTCGGCACGAAAGTACCGATAATACTGCCGATCGTATTGAAAGCGCCAAGCGTTCCAACGACCTTGCCGCTGTCGTCCAGACTGTCCACAGAATACTTCGCCAGAGAGGGCGTCACCGTCCCCAACAGAAACAGCGGAAATACAAAGATCACCATACACGCCGCGAAAGCTGCCCATATCAGGAAATTCGTGCTGACCGTAAAAATCAGTAACGCCGAGATTCCCAGAATAATATATTTACCCACCACCGGAATCGCCGCAATCCAAACCGCCGCAATCAATATCCTGCCATAGAGCTTGTCCGGATTCGGATTCTTGTCCGCACTGCGCCCACCGTAAATATTCCCAAGCGCCATCGCAATCATGATCGTTCCTATAATAATCGTCCACACAATCTGGGATGAACTGAAATAAGGCGCCAGAAGCCTGCTGGCGCCCAACTCCACTGCCATCACCGACATCCCCGCAAAGAATTCCGTCAGGTATAAGAACAGTTTATTTTTTAAAATAGATGCTGTGTTATCTGTATTCATAACGCGTTTTCCCTTCTGTATCTCATGCTTCTTCATCGTTAACCGTCTTTATTATACCGCACCGATACATTAATTGATATCCTAAAACCAAAGCCTCATCTGTCAGCCTCATTTCCAAGTATATACAATTTTCACTTTCTTTACCACGAAAATCTTTATAAACTTCCATCTGTACATACTTACATATTAATTTCCACGGGCAATCCGTATACCAGCTCAGAGGAAAGTTAATATCTTAAGTCGCCCCTCGGAAAGCGTCAGCACTTAGCGAGGTTATGAGTTGCCCTGCAACTCGACGAGCTTAGTGTCTGCTACGCTTGAGGTGGAGCGGGAGCGCGGCGACGTAGATATTAACTTCCCTCTGAGCGTCCGTCTGCCAACTCCTCTTATCGTATCCTATATACTCCCCTTCACCACCAAAATTTTATCCCCCGCCTTAATATCCTCCGTAACCAGCTCATTCACTTCCTTAAGCTGCGCAATCGGCACATAATACCGCTTACCGATATCCCACAAAGTGTCTCCCTGTCCGGCAATGTAGATAACCATCCCCGGCAGTTCACTGAGTTTGTTCAGATCCAGTTCTTCCACCTTGATATCCGTGATCAGATTACTCTTCTGCACCGCAAAAACAATCACCTTGAACTGTAATGCCGCCTTCACATCCAGTTCGTCACTGTCAAGCATCGTCACTGTCAACTGTTCGATGCTGTGATGCAGTTTAAAAATACTGGTGGGCGTGATGTTTTCCGCCTCAATCACATACTGGAAAGGAATCACATTTTTTGTAGAATAGATCGTTTTAGACCCATTACTGCACAGATAAAGTGTGATCACGGTCAAGGTTCCGGTGATGGCAATACCGTTCTCCACGATCGCCTGCTCCTCAATCTGGATCTCTCCCTCTGAATGGATCAGCTGGTACATATGCATTTCACTATTCTGGATTTTGGCATGTTCTGCAATCTTGCACTTGCCGCTTCCGCTCAGAAGCAGACTCTTAAGCTGTACCTCCGTAGTCAGTGCCTCGATTTCCTTATCCACACCATAGATATCCGACAACACTTCCATATTTTCCTCTTCATACAGATGAATATCCAGATCCAGCACCGGTTCCACGCAGAAGACGCGCTCCTCACCGTCAAAATCCTGCCTTACTTCCACATTGCACTGTCCCAGACTGTGGCGAATATCCGGAATCATGTTTTCCCTGCACCCGTGGCACTCGATAATTCCGCTAAAGGGCACCGTATTCTCATACCACAGCGTCCTGTCGTTATCCCCCTCACCCTCATACAGGAAAAAGGCTCTCATCTCACCCTGAATCGATATCTTTTCCTCCAGCGCCTTAAACTCCACATGGTCAAAGGTAATATGATGCCATATGGTCTGGAACACATTCGGCAGATTGCCAGACAGCTCCATTTCTTCTTTTAACCGGAAAATATCCTTCTTCTGCAGTACAAGCTGTACTACGGGATAAGTACGCTTACGGTATTCTAACGGCTCTTCGTGGTAGATATCCACGGCGGCATCCTGTTCCACATGCTCCTCCATCTCCAGTCCGAAAGAAGCTACCGCCTGTACACTGATTTTTCTGGAGTTGATCAATCCTACTGTCAGATCTTCTATTGTCCAGTCCGTCAATATGAGGTCCCCATTTGACACTCCTTCCATATTGACTCTCTCTTCAAAAGGAATCACCGCTTCCATGCTGGCGCAGGTTCCCTCCAGGTCCGTCAGATACAGTATGGATACCACCTGTCTGCCTCTTAAGTTCACTACATTTTCACCGGCGCGTATTTCCTCCATAATAATCTCACCCTTGCTGTTTAACAGATAGCTGGCATCGGGTTTGTTATCTGAAATATTCACATCTTCTTCCAATACGACTTGTGTGCCGGCTCTGCTGCTGATCCGATCCATATGTATCTTCTTTTTTACTAATTCCACAAAAATAAACCTCCATGCGTATACTTAATATAAGTGTATGCCGCATAGAGGTTGTATATGATTTCTATTTTGTGTCTATTCCACTGCTCCGATCAATTCCGTCACATCCTCGATTCCGTAGCGCTCCATATATGCTTCGATTCCCTCCACAACTTCCACCGTCGTGTAAGGATTCACGAAATTCATGGCTCCGACTGCCACCGCGCTGGCTCCGGCCAGCAGGAACTCTATGGCATCCTCCGCATTCGCGATGCCTCCCATACCGATAACGGGAATCTTCACCGCGTGGGCCGCCTGATAGACCATGCGCACCGCCACCGGCTTGATGGCAGGACCGGAAAGTCCACCCGTCTTATTGGCAAGTGCAAATTTTCTTCTGTGAATATCAATCTTCATCCCGGTGATCGTATTGACCATAGATAGCGCGTCGGCTCCCGCAGCTTCCGCAGCTTTCGACATCTCCGTGATATCCGTCACATTAGGACTCAGCTTCATAATGACAGGCTGCTTCGCCTTCTGCTTAATCTGAGAAGTAATGTCATAGAGACAGTCCGCCTTCTGTCCGAATGCAATTGCACCCTCTTTCACATTGGGGCAGGACACATTAATCTCCAGCATATCCACCGGTTCATCCGCAAGCCGCTCCACCACTTCCAGATAATCCTCCACCGTCTTACCGCAGACATTAACGATGATCTTCGTATCGTACTTTTTCAGAAAAGGAATATCCCTCTCTGCGAAAACATCGATTCCCGGATTCTGCAAGCCTATCGCATTCAACATGCCGCCGTAAGTCTCCGCCACCCGCGGCGTCGGATTACCCGGCCATGGCACATTCGCTACTCCCTTGGTCACTACCGCTCCCAGTCTGCTCAAATCCACAAAATCACTGTATTCCATGCCGGAACCGAAAGTGCCCGATGCCGTCATAACGGGATTATTCAAGGTTACTCCTGCTATTGTCACTTGTGTATTCATCAGATTTCCACCTCTCTTGCCTCAAAGACAGGACCATCCGTACAGATACGTGCGTTGTTCACGTGAGAATGATGGTCAATCTCTTTCGTCTTGCACACGCAGCCCAGACATGCACCCACGCCGCACGCCATCCGCTCTTCCAAGGATATGTAAGCATCGATTCCCTGTTCAGCAGCATATTTTTTGATTGCACGTAACATTGGCATGGGACCGCATGCCATGATCAGATCTGCATGAAGCTCGTTCACTCTGATGATATCCATCACATTACCCTGTACGCCCACGCTTCCATCCTCCGTGGCAATATAGACCTGTCCGTATTCTCCCAAATCATCCTGAAGGAAAAGATCCTGATTGCGGTATCCCAGCAGAATATGTTTCTCCGCCTCCAACTCCTTAGCCAGTTCCAACATAGGCGGTATCCCGATGCCGCCGCCTATCAAAAACACCCGCTTACCCTTGGCCGCCTCTATTGGAAATCCATTACCCAATACACCCAGAATCTCTAATGTATCACCTGATCCATAAGTGGAAAATTCCTCGGTTCCTTTGCCGGCGATGCGATAAACCAGACGCAGTCTGCCCTGTTCCCTGTTTACCTCACATATACTGATCGGTCTCGGAAGCAGTGTTGCCGCGTTATGTGGATATACTGCAACAAACTGCCCCGCATGAGCGTCCTGCGCCAACTCTGCCTCCAGCCACAGATCATATATCTGCTCCGCAATCTGCTTTTGAGACACTACCATCGTCTTTACTTTCTTTTTTTGAGCTGTTCGACTGTCCATTTTTCTATTGTCCTCTTTCTAAGTTTCCGCTCTCATATTAAATCAGAGCACATGACCTGATCTCCATGTACTCTGACATACTATCGCTCCATTTTGCGTGTTTTACTATTGTAACAGTGACAATACACCCTGATTACTCTGATTCGCCTGTGCAAGCATGGATGATCCGGCCTGCGCAAGAATATTGTTATTGGAATACTTCACCATCTCTGTCGCAATGTCCGTATCTCTAATAGCCGATTCCGCTGCCGTGGTATTCTCCACAATATTATCCAAGTTACTTATCGTATGTTCCAGCCGGTTCTGTACGGCGCCCAGATTGGATCGAACCTCCGACACGTCAAAAATTGCGCTTTTGGTAAAAGCATTCAATGCCTGGAAATAACGGACATCACAAAAATCATCTACTAAATCTTCTTCTGAACCTCCTGTAGTGTTTGCCGGATAAGTATTCGTCAATCTGTTTTTTATATTTTCATCCGTGATCGCGCTATAGGAAAAGCTGTGAAATGCTGTCAGATCAGAAGCCGACAAAAGATGGCTATGCCCCGCACCGGGCTGCCACGGCGGAATCATACCTCCCTGCCAGTATTCTTTCTTTGCCCAAGTAGTACCGCTGCCGGGAAGCCACAAACACCCCTCAGCTCCCGTCGGGTAAGGGTTAGTTACCGGATCCGGATTGTCTGTCACCGCACATAAAGGACTACCATTAGTTGTCTGATAGAAAATCCCCTTTGATAACGCACTGGCAATCAATTCATTCGTACACAGATTCCTAATCGTGATAGCGATATGCTGCCCGGCTTCCGCTCCTACCTGCAATCCCTTATTCTGAAAAGTGCCGTCTAACAGATTCTGCTCATTGAAAGTCGTAGTAGACTGTACCCGATCAATCTCACACATCAACTGTCTGACTTCCTGCTTAATAAAGTCTCTGTCTACCGAAGTCAGCGTTGCGTTCGCTCCTTTGACTGCCAGTTCTCCCATACGCTGCAACATATCATGGACTTCAATCAATGCTCCCTCTGCTGTCTGCACGCATGAGATTCCATCCGACGCATTAGCTGCTGCCTGTGTAAGCCCTCTCACTTGTCTGCGCATTTTCTCCGATATGGACAATCCCGCCGCATCATCTGCGGCACGGTTAATTTTATATCCCGAAGACAACTTTTCCGTAGATTTCGCCTGACTTGCGGTTGTCAGGTTAAGCATGCGGTCTGCATTCATCGCCGTTATATTATGTTTAATAACCATAGGCTTCCCTTCCTCTCTTATCGCTTCCCTGCGTCCAAATCAAAAGTTCTGTATTTAGTTATATATCGGATTATTTTCAATACTTCTTAACATATTTTTCAATATATTTGTCCCGCGCCGATTAAGTCTTACGAAATTGCACAATTGTGCTTGACAAATAGTACTATATAGTACTATTCTATATAGTAGGAGGCGATATAATTGCTCAATAATACAGAAGGCGGTTTTCTGATTACCAAAATCAAACAGCTTCAGGGACGAATCTTTGAAAAACTGCTGGCGGAACATAATATTCACGAATTCAACGGCGCTCAGGGCAGAATCCTTTTTGTTCTGTGGGAAAAAGATAATATCCCAATCAGTGAATTGTCTGGGAAAACTGGACTTGCTAAAACAACCCTGACCGGCATGCTGGATCGAATGGAAAAACAGGGGCACATCGAACGGGTCTATTCCTCCGCCGATCGCAGGACTGTCCGGATTAAACTGACGGAAACCGCCAGACTGTTCAAAGAGCAATATGAACAGGTCTCTGATGAAATGAACCAGATATTTTACAGAGGATTCAGCGATGAAGAAATACTCATTCTCGAAACAGGTCTTAGGAAAGTGCTTACGAATCTTACAGAAAAGGAGAATCATTATGAACAGTACGGCTAAATCGGGGATACGCGCACTCCGTAAAAATGCGCAAGTTGCCTATGTGGCTTCAGTGAACGAGGAAGGTTTTCCCCAGATCAAAGGGATGCTCGTAATAGAACACGAAAGCATGAAGACGCACTATTTTTCCACCAACACCAGCTCCAAGCGAGTAGGCCAGTTTCTGAAAAACCCCAAGGCGTCCGTATACTATGTGGATGACACTAAGGATCAGTATAAAGGCGCTTTATTTACCGGTACAATGGAAGTCTGCACCGATCATGAAACAAAGGCTGCATTATGGCGCGACGGGGATGAACTATATTATCCCAAGGGCGTGGATGATGAAGATTATTGTGTATACAAATTTACCGCCCAAACCGTGAACTATTATTATGGGCTGAGTAATGTAACCCTTTCTATCGACGAGCTTTGAGCTTAGTACTAACTGTCTTGTATCTTCGTTTATTTTAAAAGGTGCCATTTACCACTACAGTAAATGACACCATTTGACTTACGGCCGCCTTCCTAATGCTCGGTCCAGAACCTCTCCACCAGATCTTCTGCCCGATCAGCATATTCCGGGAATTTAGCTTGAATTTTTGTAATTATATTTTCTTTGGCAGCATGCTCCTCTTGCAGTATCTCGATAAGTGCCTTAATATTCTTTTCCGTTACTTCTTCGGTCACTGTCTCTGTTATTTCTTTCGTGACCGCCTCCGTTACTTCCTTCGTGACCGCTTCCGTTACTTCCTTCGTGACCGCTTCCGTTACTTTCTTCGTGACCGCTTCCGTTACTTTCTTCGTGACCGCCTCTGTTACTTCTTCCCTGACTTCCTTCGTGATCGCCTCCGTCACTTCTTCCCTGACTTCCTTCGTGATCGCCTCCGTCACTTCTTCCCTGACTTCCTTCGTGACTTCTTCCCTCATATCTTCCCTGATGTCTTCCGAAATAATGTCAATCCAGTCTCCCAGTGTCATATATCCCGCCTCCACTTCCGGTAGATTCTTTACCTTCATCACATAAGAATCCAGCTTCCTCGT
>JAAUZY010000062.1 GCA_014804355.1 Lachnospiraceae bacterium | reverse complement strand
TAGAATGTCTTAGTGAAGAAGAGTTGGAAATTCTTTCTGCTGATCTAATGACTCTTGCAGATATGATTGAATCATTATTGGCACGTCAATCTGCATGTAATGATGACTGATATCCGAGAAACGATGATTCAAAGTAACTTTCTTAATTCTCTATGTAAAATCTTCCATCGGAAACTATCTTTATTTTTCTTATATGCCTGATAAATAAAGATTTGCGAAATCTTCTTCATAAAATCTTCTGGGTATATATCCTGCACATTTTCCTGGTGCTTTATTTTTATGAGCAATAGCACTTTCTATTGAGATAAAGTCTTTTGCCTGCTTAATATCTGTTACTTTAGAAGTTTTACCCGATTCTGAAACAGCTATATAACATTTTCCATTCGTCAATATAATTCCCATATCTTTCCTCCAAACATGTTACAATTTATTAATAATGTCTTCCAAAAGTTTTACGTCATACCCTCTTTTAACAATCTTTTTATAGTCTTTCCTAAAAGATGTATGATACCTAATCTTCAGCATTTAAATCCTCCATCAACTCCTCCACAGAAGAAAAAGCACGACTTAAATTCTTTCCATGTCTCACGTCATCAATGGCTCTAATTGTATCTGCATTAGGAATATCCATTGAAATTGCAAATGGTATCCTTTGTTCTCTTACTGCTTGTTTTGCTGATATTGTAAAAAAAGTGGTCATATCCATTCCAAGATTAGAAACAAGTTCTTGTAACTGAGCTTTCAAATCCTCATCCATTCTCATTGTTATATTGGTGGTTGCCATATTATCAACTCCTTCCTTTACACGATTATATTATCCAAAAAGCACTGTGTCAATACATCGTATGTGCATTGCACTATAAATATCTGATTTCATTGGTGTCTTGCTATAAATAATTTCAATCCTTCTATATCTATATCAAAAAAAGCATTCAAACTAAAATCAAAAAGGTGTAAAGCCCTTAATAATTCAACAGACTTTACACCTGATCTTGTGTGATACATGAAATAATTATGCTGTATGTACCGACTTATCTTCTTTATGTTTATCTAGGGTTTCGTGTACTTTTTCGACTTCATCAAGAATGAAATCAGCATCACGATGTAACCGCCTTAAATTTGACTTAACATCGACCATATCTTTTTCAAGCCCTGTTACTTTTTGATTTAAGGTTTGTATTTCTGATTTCACACCTTGTATTTCTGATTGCATACTTTGCATTTCTGATTTCATGCCTTGCATTTCAGATTGCATACTTTGCATTTCTGATTGCATGCCTTGCATATCTGATTTCATGCCTTGCATATCTGATTTCATGCCTTGCATATCTGATTTCATGCCTTGCATATCTGATTTCATGCCTTGCATTTCAGATAATAATAAATCAAGTTTTTCACTATCTGTCATATGATCACCGCCCCTTATTGTGACTGCTGCGCTGTTGGTATTGATTAAGTAAATACAGTATATCATAACTGAGGCATAAAGTCTATTCAATTAACAAGGTGCAGTGTTGGATGAAAAAATCCGGAAAAAATCTGTCCGAAGCAACCATCAGACTCTATCAGTATCACTGCAACATATTTCACCGTTTCTTAGCCCTGCTATTCAGCGCTTACAAAGTATATTCATATTTTTCATCTAAATTACATATAATAAACCAAACTCACTTTTATGGTATAACATTCATGAAAAGAAAGAATAAAAGCGCATTAATCATCGCCATTCTTATTCCTATCGCTGTCGGAACATTATCAGCTCTTTTCAGTGGAAGAACGTCGTTATATTCCACAATAAACAAACCTCCACTTAGTCCACCCGGCTTTATCTTTCCTATTGTATGGTTTATTCTATATATTTTAATGGGAATTTCGTCTTACATAATTTATGAATCCGATAGCCCTGAAAAAATAGAAGCATTAAACACTTATGCTCTTCAATTATTTTTCAACTTTTGGTGGAGTATACTCTTTTTTAGATTTTCTCTATTTTTATTTGCCTTCCTGTGGTTATTGGCTTTGATTTTCCTAATATCAGTTATGATATACCAATTTTATCGAATAAATCGGTTATCTTCATACCTACAGATTCCATATCTGCTATGGTGTTTATTCGCTGCATATCTGAATTTTATGATCTATAGGTTGAATTAAAACTTTGGGGCGAATCAAATATGTATTTATATTTGATTCACCCCAAAATAAAGCGTAATTTTAATTGCCTGTTTATCTTCTATCCTAATTTCTATGCATTCATTTTTGCTTCTCTGGAAACGAAGGTGCCTATATCAAAAAACTCTTTAAGCACATCAGCGTAAGAAAAAATTAAATATTCATAATTAATTAAGTGAAAATCCGTCTGACAACTTTTCTCCCGTAACCAGCCTGTCCAAAAGTTCCTCTTCATTTAAATATGGAAAGACATAATAACCGCATACAATAGCGCCGCCCTCTTCCCTGACATAAAAGGTGTGTCCGTCTTTTTCCACCGGTTTCATTTCCTGTCTCGAATAATCCGCCTGCCTGACCAAAGTATTCGGCAATGCCTCCCGGACATACCCAAGAGTCCGTATACTGTAAAAGCCGGCGTACATAAGAAGAACCGCTCCTCCTGCAACCCCTGCCGTCACAAGCGCGCATTTTCCTATTTTGCCATATTCTCTTAACTTTTCCAGATAAATCATAGGCACAACTGCCAACGGGAACAGAAGGAAGACCCAGCAGTACTTTACCTGTGGAATCGTAAAGAACCAGTAAACGAGGCCAATCATTACTACCAGTCTCGGCAGGAGCATGGAAACCTCCACTGCCTTTTTTTTCACAATCGAAAAAAATGTTCCGGCTATATCAAACATCAGTAAAAAGCCAACAGCCAGATATAGAATCTTGTGACTGGCAGAATCGTTTCTAAACCAAGTGGGCACCCACGCAAGCCCACTGTTTAAAGCCTCGTCCATCGTCAAGTTGACCGCTCTGGCATCATGTATCATACTTGCTACAGAATATTTGACTATCTCAATGTCTATCTTCCAAGGCACGTCAAATAAATCCACTGCACTTGCCAGATAGACCAGATAGCCCGTAACCCTTACGTTGGTTATAAAAAACGGAATCACAATTATAATCCCCGTACAAATATAACCCGCAATTTTCCCCCAGCTCTTATTCTTAATAAGTTTAATGGCCGGTTTGATTACAAGGAGTACCACCATAACTACGGAAGTTTTTACCACCGTTGCAAAAACGCCGAAGATGCATAAAAAAGCGTAGGGAAAGTCCTCTTCTTCCTCCGCCTCAATCAGCGTGATCCACTCGGTCAGTATAAAGAAAACAAGGCAGTTTGGAAGAGTATCGGTATAAGGGTCTGCAAAAAAAGCTGTCACAATGATAGTATAGACCACCTCCACAAATGCCAGACCATCTCCAATATGACGTTTATGCGTTTTCCATTCAGCCAAGCGGATTAATCCATGAAAGAAAAGCAAAATTCCAAAGTATCCGCCCGTAGCATGAAGGGAAACTCCAAACACTGCCTTCATACTATAGAGTGCGTCAAAATAATGTTGAGCACTGTTAAAGCCCAGCGAATAAAAAAGGTTCGCAACACCGGTCACACAGCCGTATTCTTCAATCCAACGAATAGTTTGGGCATGATACCAGTCGGTATCTATCAGTTTAGGTGCTCCCGATGTTGCAAGCGCATAAACAGTCGTTCCCAGAAGCAGCACGCAGATAAGGCCTTTTTTTACAAAAGAGGGCAGTTCTTCCTTTCTCTTTACAAACCAGTCTCCAAACTCACATGCAACCATTTTCCCAAACACTGCTACATAAATCAGGCAAAAAGCCAATAATCCGATATTGGCTCCTAATCCTACACCGCCAAAAAGGCTATACACTTGCGCATAACAGGTAGTGCACATAATTCCTGCAAAGAGGTCGTAGAAGGGCGTTCTGCGCCAGCTTCCCTGTTCCTTTCGAAACATATGCTTCAGCAGGCGCAGACAGGCATTTCCTGTCAGATAGGTTGTTATCATTATGTAAATCCAATTTATTAGTACAACTATCATTTGTAAATCCACCTTTTTGTAATTATGACTTATTTCTATATTTTATGTTCCATTATAGCGCCAATCCCCGTGAACGTGCAACCGTAACATAAGCAGTTCCTTCGTTTCAGTTTGTCCGCTGTTCGATACTTTTGTCTGGTCACTTAAATCAAAAAAGGTACAAAGCCTAATTAACAACCACCACTTCAAACCGAGCCAATTTTTCCGTCTCAGTTTCTATCACCTTTTTATCAATTCTTTGAAATAAAATTTCCACCTCGGGAAGTAAATAGCCGGCCGGAACGGATTTCTTTTCCCATTTATTATTTATCCCCAGCCATTTACACACTTTCTCTGATGAAAACGGTAAAAACGGTGATAGCAAGACTGCCAGATTAGCAATAATCTGAACGCATTGATAAAGGGTATTTTCACACGCTTTCTGATCATCGGTTCTGGTAATCCATGGCCGCCACGTATCAAAAAACTTATTTGCGCTTCTTACAAAGTCAAATATTTCAGTAATTGCGTCTTTGAAAGCGCCGTTCTCAATCTGCTTACCGACGGAAACAAACAATTCATCTATTTGGTTGTTGATAGACGGATCATCTGCACCTTTTGGTATGATCCCGTCAAAATATTTAATAATAAACGTCAGCACACGGTTCACAAAATTTCCGTATGCTCCGAGCAGCTCACCATTGTGGCTATGAACATATTCTCTCCACGAGAAATCCGCATCCTTCTTTTCCGGACCGTTTGCCAGGAAAAAATAGCGAATCGAATCCGCTTCATAATTAGCCAGCAGTTCCTTTACCCAGATTGCATAATTTTGACTGGTAGATATTTTTCTTCCTTCCAAAGTCAGATATTCACTTGACACAATCTGATCCGGCAAATGCCAGTTTTCACCATTCGCCAGTAATAGAGACGGCAGAATAATTGTGTGAAACGGAATATTATCTTTACCGTGCACATAATAATGTTTCGCTTCTTTGCCCCAGAGCTCGTGAAAATCAGCACCTCTTGCTTCAGCAGCTGCTTTACTTGCAGATAAATATCCCAACACATTTTCCGCCCATATATAAATCGTTTTATTTTCATACCCATCTTTCGGAACATTGATTCCCCAATCCAAATCTCTTGTCAGGGCTCGGTCTCTTAAACCATCATCTATATACTTATTTGTAAATGCAATCGCGTTTTTTCTCCATTTGGGATGATTATCGACCAGCGCTTTTAGTTCAGTCTGGAGCTTCGTGATTGCTATATATAAATGCTTTGAATTCTTAAAGCTTATGGGTTTCCCGCATACTGCGCAAACCGGCTCTGCAAGATTCTCCGGTTCAAGCACCGTACCGCAGGCATCGCATTGATCTCCTCTGGTGTCCTTTCCGCATTTCGGGCATTTTCCCAACACAAAGCGGTCAGCCAGAAAGGTATCGCAGCTTTCACAATATGCCTGGGGAACTTCTTTTTCATAAACATAGCTGCTTTCATATAGTTTTTTATGAAATTCCCTTACAAATTTCTTATGCTCCTCCGAAGATGTTTTGGTATATACATCGTAACTAAAACCCAGCTTTTCAAAGCATTCTGTGAATTCTTCATGATAGAAATCACTGACTTCCCGCGGCGTTCTCTTCTCTTGTTTTGCCCGAATCGCCACCGGGGTTCCGTGGCAGTCACTTCCTGACACAAAATATACATGATCTCCAACAGCCCTGTGATATCTGGCCAATACGTCTCCGGGCAATAATCCCGCTATGTGACCTATATGCAAAGAACCGTTTGCATACGGCCACGCTCCGCCGATTAAAATATTTCTCATCTTACATACCTCATTTCCTGATTTATAGTGATAACTTAGTTCTTTATGCCCTTATGAGTTGCGAGATTTGCTTATGAGCTGCTACACCTCTCTGCAAACTCGTGCATGAGCGTAGGAATTTCCTATAGCATAAAAAAGCCCTCCTCTCTGAAAAATTTCTTTTTCAGGGACGAGAGCAAATGCTTCGTGTTACCACCCTAAATTCACCTATATCTCACGATATAAGCCTTATCGACTACGGATGAGAAATGATTCATCGATAGTCTATCACTGTAACGGGTGCACCCGTCGTAGCCTTGGCATAACAGCTTCGGTACGCAGCTCCGAGACCATTTTCAGTAATTCCTTCTGTGTCTGTTCTCACCTAATCAGACTCTCTGTATCATATCTAACTACTTACTCTTCTCTTCACAGCCTTTGGTAATGCTTTAGTAGATCATATAATGAATTCTTCATTTTGTCAATGCTTCCGCCGCCGTCGATCCAACCACACAAACACTCCCACACAGATAACGACTGAAAGCGCAGAACCCGCAGTAGACGCCAACCCCATCGGGAAAAGTGTATCCGCAAAATGCTTGGACGCGAAGTAGGCTACCGGAATTCTGACGCAGACAATGGACAGCGAATTATGGATAAACGAGATCCCCGACAATCCGTAGGCGCAGAAATAGCCGCTGAAGCAGAAATGAATCCCCGCGAGCGCCGAATCCCACACATATCCCCGCATATACTGTCCGCCGAGCCGTATCACCTCCGCGTTATCCGCAAAAAGTCCGATAAATGTTTCCGCGTCAATCTGCATAAGGATTACCGCCGCAAGCCCCCACAGCAGAGACATTGCCGAGGCATAGAAAAGCGTCTGACGGGCGCGGTCATGCTTTCCGGCTCCCACATTCTGCGCGGAAAGGGCGGACACTGACTGTAACATAGAGGAAGGCACGAGAAACAGTATCCCTATGATTTTCTCCACGATCCCCACCGCAGCGGCATCGTTAAGTCCTCTTCTGTTTGCAATAATCGTAATGACAATAAATGCGATCTGTATAAAACCGTCCTGCATGGCAATCGGAATCCCGATCTTCAACAGGCTTCCCATCGTTTCCCTGCGTGGTTTAAAGACCGCCGCCGTGAACGTTATGCCCGTTTTCTTTTTCAGAATTACCAGTAGAGAAACAATCACACTGATCGTCTGGGACAATGTCGTTCCCAGCGCCGCTCCCACCGGTCCGAGTCCCAGTCCGCCGATCAGCAGATAATCCAGTGCAATATTCGCGACACAGGCAACCGCGATAAAATACATCGGGCTCTTAGAGTCTCCCATGCCCCGGAAAATGGAACTGATAATATTATAGGCCGTAATGAATGGAACTCCGATAAAACATACCGTAAGATAAGCAACTGTTCCCGGTACTGCCTCCGCAGGTGTGGACATCACCGTAACGATCGGTCTTACGGCGATTAGCAGCACTGCCGTCACGATAACGGACAATATCATGAATAATGTGATTGTATTGCCGATCGCCAGAGAGGCCTGTTCCTTTTTCCCCGCGCCTACCGCCTGTCCGATCATCACCGTGGCACCCATTGCCAGCCCGACGATCATGACGGTTAGCATATGCATGACCTGACTGCCGATGGAAACTGCTGTTGTACTCTCCACTCCGTTGTACTGTCCAATGATAAACAAGTCAGCCATCCCATACAATGTCTGCAGAAAATACGCCAGAAGATAAGGCAGCGAAAAGTATAAAAGTGTCTTAAACACGCTGCCTGTGGTCAGATTTTTTTCCATAAATTAATCATCTCTCATTCGTCATTTCAGTTCTATCGGTCATTATAGAGCTTTTCAACCGAAACTGCAAGCAAATCGCCCCTTCCGGACACGTATCCGCACATGCGCCGCATCGAATGCATTCCGCGCTGTCCGGCGTCTTCACCGGATCAACCTCCATCTTGCATATACGCTTACATTTCCCGCAGTTTACACACTTGTGCGCGTCTACTTCCAGTCTGTAAATACTGATCTTATTCAGCAGTCCGTATATAGCCCCGAGAGGACAAAGCACCCTGCAGAAAAACCGATAGATCAGCACACAGCCGATAATCGTCACGATCAGAACCGTCATCTTCAATGTAAAAAGCGGCCCGATTGTCTGTCTAAGCGCCTTATGGGAAAGAAGCAAGGGAATTCCGCCTTCCAGCGTCCCTGCCGGACAGATATACTGGCAGAAAGACGGCTTCCCCATGCCCATATAGTCCGTGACGGCAATCGGCAGCACGATCACAAAGACCACCAGAACAATATACTTCACGTAGAGAAAGGCTTTTTTCAATTTCAGTTTCGGGGACGGGAACTTATGAAGCAGTTCCTGAAATAGGCCGAAAGGACACAGCCACCCGCAGACCGCCCTTCCTAAAAGCATTCCAACGGCTAAGAGAATCCCGACTGCATAGAAACTGAACTTAAAATTCACGGAACCGCTTACTGCTTGAAGCGCTCCGATCGGACAGGCAAGGCTTGCCGCCGGACAGGAATAGCAGTTCAGTCCCGGATTACAGAATTGTTTCCACTTGCCCTGATACAGCTTTCCGCCCTTAAAATTCATGAGATAGGGATTGGAATAACCGAATGCCGCCAGCTGTACGATTTTTCTTTTGATCGAATGTTTCATAATATAACTTGTTCCTTCCTGCCCGGATATAACCCAATCTGCTATCCTAATCCGATACATTCAAAACAGATATTAACCGCCTTATTAAGCACGACGCTCACTTCACCTCTGACCATTCCATACAGTATAAAAAATACTGCAATCAAAAATGCCGTGATCTGAATAATACTTTTCCGCTTACTGCTCATTCAGATAATCCTCCACAAACTCCTTATATCCGTCCACATTTGCGCCGATGATCGGATCGCCTACGATATTTCCGTCTTTATCCACAAACATTGTGGTAGGTACGCCATAAACATCTTTTAAAATATCGGCAAAATCCTGATTCGCAACAATCTGGGTAAAATCCGCATCGGCATTTTGCATGATACTTACCGCCAGGTCATGGTGTTCAGTATCTTCGTCGCCTGCTATATCTATTACCAGACCGATCAGCTGCACATTTTCCGGCATATCTTTAGCCCATGCCCCTAATTCCGGCATTTCTCTTATGCAGGGACCGCAGAAAGTTCCCCAGATATTCATCACCGTCAAGTCTTTGTCACTGAAAATGCTTTCGGTGACCGTGTTGCCGTCCAGATCCTCCGCCGTAAAAGCGGGCATTGCGCTGCCGCTGTCCTGCTCCGGTGCGGCGCTCTCTTCCACGCTGTTGCTTTCTTCCATGCTGTTCTCAATACCGGAAGATTCCGAATCTGTTTCCGAACGATTCTCAAGCGCTGTATCATTAGAATCTTTTCCACATCCTGCCGTAAGCATGACCGCAATCAGAAGAACGCTGCTTAACTTAATCCATCTGTTTTTTATATTCATTAGCTTGCATCTCCTTTTCATTCTTTCAAACCCTATTTTAATCTGGTTATTGATTTCTGACAATCCATTGCTTAAAATATGAATAGGAAAGTTTTCGATAACATAAAGGAGGGTCCTATGTTAGAATACAAATATGACACACAGCTTCTGATCGAGGGAGAAGATTTAGACGAGGATGTAATCAGCGATTATTTTACCGAGAATTTCAAAGGCGACTGTCTTCTGGCAGTAGGCGATGAAGAAATGATCAAGATTCACTTCCACACAAACGAACCGTGGAAGGTACTGGAATACTGCTCCACTCTGGGTGAGATCTATGATATCGTAATTGAGGATATGGACAGGCAGTCCAGGGGATTGCATGGGTAAATGCCATGCAATCCCCTATTCGGACAAATCAAAAGCGTCAACATGCTGCCTACATTCACCCCAAATTATAATTGAATAGTTGACTTACCTAAATCATTTGCATATACCGCAATCGAATCATGTTCCATAAAATTAGGCTTATCCCATAGTAAACAACTTTTTTGATGATAAACTTTGCCTTGCCAAGTATAAGTATAAAGAATTCTATAGGGAGATTTGTTCCCATACTGCGTATACTTTTGCAAATACACTTTTTCTACTGTCCCTTCAATCTTAGTTCCACTTAAAAGTAATTCGTTGTGTAACTTATTCTTTAAAGAAGTAATAATTATTAAGATAATTTGCACAATGAAAAAAACAATGCCAAGTAAAGAAAAAACTATTCCCAATATTGTTAGTTCCTGAGTTATCGGACTATCCTTAGATTTTAATATGCTCATAAAACATATCACTCCCATAACAATAAATGTAGCACTTAACCATGAAAAAATTATTTTTAGCAATTCTTCCATATACCTCGGTTTACTCATATTTTTCTCCCTTCAATTTCCAATTTTATTTATATGTCTTTGTTTCCTGCCAGGTGATTTTTAGCAAAAGCTACGAATAAAGCAATCATGTTGTTCTCTACACCCAACTTCGATTTCGGGTTTTATTCAACTCTCAATCCACCGAATTTATCACTTTACTCTTCTGGCAACGATTTTATTTGAAGCGTGCATATGTTTCGGCACATTCGGATGTTCATCTTCGAACACATAAGATTTAAACTGTAATATTTCCCAATCAGTATACAATTCTTTGATTTCCTCATCTTTTGCCAAACCAATCGCAAATGGTGCAATATCCTCAGATGCCGGCACAACATCCGTAAATATTTGAATGATATGAATACCGCCAATATTCGTATATTCTTTTGCGTTTTTTATAAACTTTTTCCACTCATTCTTAT
>JAAUZY010000061.1 GCA_014804355.1 Lachnospiraceae bacterium | reverse complement strand
CCCTGTATTCTGTAGTACAATTTCTCCCACAACTCCCGTCTGCCAGTCACTGCCAATATTTAAAGAAACAGTATACGCCTCCTTATGCAAAACGACTTTTTCCGCACAAAGCTTTATATCCGCCGGGAACTCCACGGAATACGGCCATTATAACTCTCGCTTCTGATAAGGCATTCTGCCGTGTCATCTGTATTATTGTTCTCATCTCTACCGGCCATAACCCGGGCATCCCAGATACTATAAATCTCACCACCGGGAACAAAGGAAAGCGCCCATCCACAAATATCCTCCTCACCTGTATTCATACCAGCAGAATCCTGACAAATTAATTATCTTTCTTTGTTTTAGAACCACTTAGCCTCCATATCTGATTTACATACATGGAATGGTTTTCATATTTATGCTGTGGCGTAGCTATGAAAAGCAAAATTGACTTTCCCTTCTCCACATGCTACAATCGCATAAACAACTGAATAGTAGTAATGTCTTCAGGGCAGGGTGAAATTCCCGATCGGCGGTTATAGTCCGCGGGCGCGAAAGCGCGGGGTTTGGTGAAATTCCAAAACCGACGGTATAGTCCGGATTAAAGAAGGTGTATTGAGATTGTCAGAATAAATCTGACTTTTGATTTTTGCACTCTTTTTGTCAAATAGCTCTGTTGGCATTTACAATACACCTTAATTTTAACACCTGAAAGGCATTCCAGATACTTTCAAGTGTTAATTTTTTTGAAGGAGGTATTCAAATGAATATCAGTAAAACAAAGAAACTCGTAACAATAGGTATGCTATGTGCGCTTGCGTATGTGGCGGTGGTCGTCGGGCGCATCCCGCTCGTACTCTTTCTAAAGTATGACCCCAAAGACGTTATCATAGTGATTGGCGGATTGATATTTGGCCCGCTTACTTCATTTGCTATAACAGTAATCGTTTCCGTAGTGGAAATGTTCACGATCAGCGGAACGGGAATTTGGGGTTGTATTATGAATATTATATCAAGCTGCTCTTTTGCATGTACTGCCGCATTTATTTACAAAAAGAAGCATAAACTGTCCGGCGCCATACTCGCGCTTTTATGCGGCCTAAGCTGTCAGGTTGCAGTAATGATGCTTTGGAACTATTTGATTGCTCCCATCTATATGGGTTATCCGAGAGAAGCAATTGTAGGATTACTTCTTCCGGCATTTTTACCGTTTAATTTAATTAAAGGCGGATTGAATGCAGCATTAACATTGCTTTTATACAAACCGGTTGTTACTGCTCTGCGTCGCTCAAATTTAATTGAAACGGAACATAATTCGGAGAAAATGCGGATAAATATCGGTGTGTTATTGGTATCACTGCTAATGATTATAACTTGTGTGTTATTGATACTTTCTTTTAATAATGCGATTTGACGCAGAAAACAGAGTGCTTTAGAACAGATTTATTTATGATATTGGGCTATCTGCTCAACAACAAATTTAAAAGGTCAGCGAAGGCACGTAAAAATGAAAGCCCTAGCTGCCCTTTTTATTTGCAATTTTACAGCAAAAGAAAAATATCTATTTAAATCTTTATGGCAAGATGCCGTATATGCGTATGGCATATACACTACACCATTATTGATGATACACCTTCTCTTGATGTATACAAATATGTGATATGCTCCTTTCAAAAAACATGTTATTATGTTTTTCGAAAGGAGCAAAAATATGTTTAACATTAACAACGAAGAAATCGGCACTTTTGTCTCAAGCCTGATAGAAGAAAAATACGGATCGGCAAGAAAATTTTGCACGGCATATCTCAAAACTGTGGATGAAGCAGAGCCTGCCGAAGATGCCATACGAAATATGGCAAACCGTTTATCCCAAATCAAAAAAGGAACAAAAGCGATCCAGGCTTATGATTTGCCAATTTTTTCCGAACTGCTGGATGTTTCCTTTGAACAAATACTGAGTGCCGGAAAATGCGGTGATCCTAAAAACAGCCGACTGACGAATTATACCGTTGCCCAGTCGCATAATAAAAAAGTGTGGATGACATATATTGAAAAAGATGATAAACCGATTCTAAATCCCGATGAATACGAAAAAACAGTGTTGGATTATGCCATAGAGTTTAGGAATTACGATTTTTTGAAATTTCTGATGGACAAAAACTATATCTGGTTTGACAGTCAAAGAGACAATGACTATATCGTAACCTTCGGTGCCGGAACCTGTATCCAGCGTAATAAATTTGAAGAATGTTCTGATGGTATTTTTATACGTCAGCCTCAAATAAACGGATTGCAATTCAAGCTTAAAACGGAAGATCAGTTAAGGATGTACATAATTTCCCTTGCGGCAGATCACAACGATTTAAAGATGTTGGAAAAATTGAGAGCCAGAGAGATTCCTGAATTATATTATAAAGCACATTATCTGAGCTGTGCGCATCCTGATTTCAATGTTCATTACAACAAAGCTATGGTAAGCCATATTGCGAAATCCAGCGATAAAGTGTTGGATTACTTTACTGACCCGTTTGAGATTCGGGATCAGATCCAGTACAAAGACGGCAGCAAACGCAGGCATACGTTTGTGTTTCCGTATATTTCCCAGCTACTTAACATGCTTATTGAAAATAACAGCACCTTTCTGGAAACAGCATTGGAAAAAGCCATAGCCCATAATGAAACAACACTGGAAAAGCTAAGTTCACTGATAAAGCAATCCATTGATAATGGATGTTATTTTAACGACGGTTGGAAAAGAGAAGCTATTTTTTCTGAAAATGGAAACATTGTCAGTTTCCGTGACCCTCTTGCAGTTACTGGTATCATCACGAATATAGCCAATGTAACAAAGGAATCCAAAGACGATCAAGTAAACAGACTTATTGAAAGGCTAAACAAATCCTACAATAAAATCCGCAATATTAAAACGGAAGGAGTAACATGAAAAAATACCTGCTTATAGTATGGTTCCTATTATTTTTTTCATTGTGCGGGTGTTCAAGACTTGTCCCCACTATACTTACGGATAATGACGGAACGACACTACTACCTACTCCCGTTCCCTTTGCAGGCACTGATATCGAGACATTGAAAAGCTGGTCTTTCCAGTTTAATGAGGGGACTAATGACTACAGTGTATTCTTTGCCCTGCTCAATAAAGATGATGAGTATATATCCGGTGATGTTGATATTGACATCCGAATAGTAAATGATAACAACGAGGAAGTTTATAAAGGAACGAAATCCATTTCCAAAAAAGATTTCAGTTATTATACAAGTCAGGCTGCCGGAGAACAATATCTTGCAAACGTCAGGATTCCCGCATCGGAAATTGCTTCCGGAACATCTGCCAACGGAACAGTGTTTATGACAATTTATAAAGCTGATCTTGTCGATTTTGGCGAGGTCAGCTGCAGTGCATTGTATTGCCTTCCGATTGCCGATGTACAAGTGACTTTCGATTCCTTCCCACTTGATCTAAAAGTTAAGGGATTTGACGGAACTACGGAATCGATCATACAGATAAATGACGTGTCTTATATCTTTGAAAAAGATTACCTGCCTCAATTAAAAATTATAATCTCCGGTGAGAAAATATACGGAAACAGCAATTCCGTTTACGATATCATCAGTTATAAATTATATGACAGCGAAGGCTATATGGTAAATACGAATAATATTTATCTTAATTCGCTCAGTCAGGGTGATAAGTTCAAAAATGATTCCACCATGATTTATGATGTTATCCCCGGTGAATCATATACTTTAAAGTTGGTCGAATATGAGTGGGCAGGTTACTGAGCTGTAGAGAGAAAATCTCTACGGCTCATTCAAACTGATACAGTCCACTCTTCTCCAAATCCCGATACTCATGCTTCTCATAGTATCCGATCAGTGTCTCCGTCTCGTCGCGGAGCGCAACCATGTAGACATCCTTGTTTTCTTTCTCATTACGATATGTATAGATAATATTATGGTCTGTGCTCTCCCCGAACCATGCCACAACCTTTTTGATCATCTCATTGGACTGCGCATTATGGCAGTCTAAAAGGCTCTGTCCCACCAGTGCCGCTCCGCCGCGTTTCGCATACCGCTCTACCGCTGCAGGATTCATATAGATAATCTCATGTTCCGGATTGCAGATCACCACCGCACATCTGTCCTGATCTACAATACTCTTGAAATATGGTGATAAATTCATAGTGTTCTCCATGAAACTGTCTCCTTTTCTATGCTTGTTGTCAGTTATAGACACATGTCGTCTGTACACCATCCAAACATTCAAATGGACTATGTATAAACTGCGCCCATGAACAATATTCGAGATAATATTTTACCATAGAACTATACAAAATGCAAAGCGGCAGAACATTGACCTATTAAGTCAATATTCTGCCGCTTTTATATAATACCTCACTTCAATGCAGATCCAAATCCCACATATGAAAAAATTATTTTCCACACCATTTTGTTACTTTCCACATCCACGCCACAACCTAAGCTCAGAGGGGAGTTAATATCTTAAGGAGCCCCTTAAAAAGCGTCAGCGCTTAACGAGGTTATGAGTTGCCCCGCAACTCACGAGTTTAGCGTCTGCTACGCTTTTTACGGAGCGAAAGCACGGCTCCGTAGATATTAACTCCCCTCTGAGCGGCCGGCTTCACCGCATGAAAAGTAATCTATCTCTACACTAAATACACAACAATCGAAACAACCGTACTAGTCAATCCCACACAGGCTTCGTAAGGAATCAACTTCATTCTTTCTTTGATACTCATTCCAGCCGCCCCGCCGGTCGCATGGAAAAACGAACCATGAGGAAGCGAGTCAATCACAGTCGCGCCTGCATGTATCATCGCACCTGCCGACAATGCCGGTATGCCGGCTTCTAACAGCGTACCCGCAAAAGTCTGTGCACCGATGGTTGCACCCGCCGTAGTAGACGCTGTCGCCCCTGCCATCAGGATTCCTGCGATCGGAGCCAGAATAAACGCCGGCATATTCATCACTTCCAACAGTGATATCACATCATACTGCAATGCCGAGGCCTTGATGATCCCTGCAATCGTTCCGGTTCCGATCAGCAAGATAGAAACGCCTGTCACTTTGCCAAGACCAAATTCCGCATACTCCTTAAATTTATGTATGTTTTTGCAAGCAAGGGCACAGACAAGTCCTCCCAGCGGAAGCGCGATCAAAGGATCGATCACGATTGAAAATAGCGGACGCAGGGAGAGAAGCAGAACCACTACCAGAGGACCGGCAACCGCCTGTATAAAAGAGGGAAGTTCTTTATTATCCCTGTTCTCCAGATCCTGCTCACTAACCAAGGCTCCCTGTTTCTTTGATAATACCGTAGCAAGGAGAATGGCTACAACAAGTGCGAATACCGCCGGAATCACATTTGCCAACATCAAAGAAGTCAAATCTACCCCAAATGCTTCCGAAACAGCAATCGTATTTGGATTTGGCGAAATAATATTCCCTGCCTTGCCGCCGCCGATCATTGCCAGCAGCAGAGAAGGCTTATTGTACCCTGCCTTTTTCCCGATCGCCAGGGCAATCGGCGCAACCGTGATAACAGAAATATCGATAAAAACACCGACCGCACATATAATCATAGTCGCAAGCGCAACCGCTATGATTGCACGCTTTTCTCCGAGTTTCTGTACGATCACTTCAGCAATTTTTTCCGCCGCGCCGGTCTTGATCAGCGTCCCTGCCAGAATACCGGAAGTCATGATTCTCAAGACAGAGGAAATCATGCTCTGTGAACCGCTGACCATGGTATCTACTGTCAGCACAAGATTACCGCTTCCGATGATACCGCCGACCAATGCACCTAGAATTAAGCTGTAAGCAGGCTGCACTTTTTTTATAATCAGGAAAATAGCCACCGCCATTCCGCATAACGCGCCGATTGTTGTAAAATCATAATTCATCGCTCATCTTCTCCTTTCTCATTTCTTCATCCGGATATTGATCAGCCGGAAGACCTGCTCCGCCGTATCCGAAAGATTTGCCTTTGCATTCTCCGGTTTCATCGCCTCATCCAGTGTGACAATACTCCGCAAGATGGGGAAGAATGCGTCAATTCCGTTTTTATTACATTCCGTCGCCTCTTTTGTAACACTTCCCGCAAATGCAATGACCGGAATCTGATGTTTCCCTGCCAGTCTCGCCACGCCTACGGGAGCCTTGCCCATAGCCGTCTGCCCGTCCAGTCGTCCCTCGCCTGTCACAACGATATCAGCATCTTCCATGTACTGTTCAAGCCTTGTCTCTTCCAGAATAATTTTAATGCCGGATTCCAGCACCGCATTGGTAAATGTGAGGAACGCAAATCCCATTCCCCCTGCCGCACCGGTTCCCGCCTGTTTGGGCGCCGCCTTCGGATACTTTTCTCTGGCCAGTGACGCATAATAAGCCAGCCATTTGTCCATCTGCATAATCATGGATGGCGTTGCGCCTTTCTGGGGACCATAGACCGCACTGCACCCCGTCTCTCCGCAAAGAACATTTGTCACATCACATGCCACCCGAAATTCACATTCCGCCAATTCGGGGATTACATATGTATCTGTAATTTTGTCAAGCTGTTCCAGTCCTTTCGCCCCAAACGGCACCTGATTTCCCTCTTTGTCCAGGAATCCAAACCCTAATGCCTGCAGCATCCCCACGCCACCGTCATTAGTAGCACTGCCGCCAATACCGATGATAAAGCGGCGACACCCCTTTGCAATCGCATCTTTAATCACCTCACCGACCCCATAAGTCGTTGTATGCAGCGGATTCCGTTTTTCCTCCGGGACTAAAGTAATTCCCGCCGCGCCGGACATTTCAATCACAGCCGTTTTCGTATCCTCAATGATTCCATACCCGCAGTTTACCGGTGTGCCCAGCGGTCCTGTTACCTGAACTTCGTGCATCTTACCGTTCATTCCGCATACGAGCGCATCCACAGTTCCTTCTCCGCCGTCCGCCAGCGGCCTTATGACTACTTCCGCCTGCGGATCTGCCCTGTGGATTCCCTCTGCAATCGCCTGCCCTGCTTCCATGGAGCTTAGACTGCCCTTCAACGAATCAATTGCGATTACTGCCTTCATTATGTTTTCCCCCATTCTTGTTTATTCCCGTATCATGCTTACGGGTATTGCCTTGTTGAGTATAGTATATAATAATTTATGTCAGAGTTATATGTTCTTTAAGACAATTATATTCTATTCTTTGGCAAAATATTGTTCTGTAAGACATGTTCTGATAAAATAAAAAGCGAAGGCATTCGTCACGTAAATGGGTCGGTATTCAAAATTGCTCATTAACAAAGTACATAAATACCGAGTGCCCAGATTGCGGATTATAGCCACCAACCCACTTTCAGATTAACACCAAAGAGAATTGAACTTAATCATGTTCTTAGTTTACTACCGACAATCTGTAAGGCATTGTATGGCATTGCTTTACAAATTCATAACACACGAACCAAATATAATTCCGACTGATTTTCAGGGAGATAAATATGATACGCATAATCGATGAAGCTCTTGCTTTTCAAGTAGTGAATACTGTAAAAGATGTCTGCGGACAGGATATTAATTTTATTAATAAGTCCGGCATTATTTTTGCCAGCACGAATCCGAAAAGGATCGGGGCTTTCCACGAAATCGGACATAAAGCGGCTCTGACGGGAACTATGATAGAAGTCAGCTCCGACGACAGCTTTGACGGAACAAAAAAGGGAATTAATCTGCCGGTCTATCACAATCACGAGCTATTAGCCGTGATCGGCATCTCAGGGGAACCTGATCTTGTCAGAAAATATGCCCATCTTGCGGAACGTATTACAAACTTACTGATTCGGGAACGGGAACTTGGCATGACCAGCCGGAATCAGGCTGATAAAAAACATTTTGTGATCGATTCGCTGATACGGAAAACCAACATCAATATGGATTATCTCCATTCCTGCCTGCAGGAGTTTCATATAGACTCTAAGACAGACAAGAGGCTGATACTGATCAAAGCAGACACACAGAACCAGACGGTAAATCAGTCACTGCTGGAGCAGAAAATCAAGCACATATTCCAAATGCTCTCGCTCAGCCTTTACACCTTTTATTACCCAAATGAATATCTGGCTGTTATAGACGCGGAAATGTTTGAGAAGAACGCTTATATGCTGAATCGGTTTGCTGTAGACCATAAAAATGTGCTGAAAATTGCCGTAGGGAAATCCTGCTCCATATACCAGCTGGCAGATTCCCACGCCTCGGCGCTTACAACATTAAAACATATTTCTGTCAATACGGAAGGATTTCTTTTATTTGATGACCTGACGTTGGAAATTATTTTCTCCGGATTGAATGAGACAGAGAAAGAAGAATTTCTGTCAAAAACTATTTCGTCCCTGTCAGAAGATGAGCTTCGGCTTGTGCAGGCATATTTTGATGAAAATATGTCTCTGGCCAATACCGGAAGGCGCTTATTCTTACATAAAAATACGTTGCAGTATAAGCTGAACCATATTTACCGGAAATGCGGGCTGAATCCACGGTGCTTCAAAGACGCTGTATTGCTGTATCTGGCACTGAAACTGGTGCCTGCGGAGAGGAATGCACTTTAGACGGGTCTACCCTTTTTATCACCATCCACTTAGATTTGCATTTGTGGAAAAGAAAAACCCTGCGATCGCCGAAACAGTCGCAAGGTTTTTTCACTTTCCTATTTTTTTACTGCACATACATATTCGTATATCCCATCAGGCTCTCGTCCACCTCTCTGGCGCACTCCCGTCCCTGACGGATTGCCTTGACCACAAGAGACTGCCCTGTATGCATATCTCCCGCGGTAAACACTTTGTCCACGCTGGTGGCAAACTTACCGCTGTCTGTCTTCACATTCGTTCTGCCGTCCAGTTCTACCTTGAAAGCATCGGTAACGTATTTCTGGCTTCCCAGAAATCCTGCCGCAATCAGCACGATCTGCGCATCCAGCACCTTCTCGCTGCCCGCCACCTCTTTCATGTTCATGCGTCCGGTCTTCTCATCTTTTTCCCATGTCAGTGAGACAATCTTAACAGCCTTCAAATTGCCATTCTTATCCTTTACAAACTCCTTGACCGTAGACTCATAAATACGCGGATCATGCCCGAATACTGCGATTGCCTCCTCCTGACCGTAGTCAGTCTTACATACCTTCGGCCACTGCGGCCACGGGTTATTGTCGGCGCGCTTGTCAGGAGCCTTGGGCATCATCTCAATCTGGGTGACGGATTTCGCACCATGTCGGATCGCCGTACCCACACAGTCATTACCGGTATCGCCGCCGCCGATGATCACCACGTCTTTGCCCTTAGTGTCCACATACTGTTTATCCTGAAAATCAGAATCCAGCAGACTCTTCGTATTTCTGGTCAAAAAATCTACCGCAAAATAAATCCCCTTGGCATCCCTGCCGGGTGCGGTGATGTCCCTTGGCTGGGAAGAACCGCAACAGAGAACGACACGGTCATATTCTTTCAGAATTTTCTCAACCTTCATGTCCTTACCGATATCCGTTCCGGTCACAAAAGTGACCCCTTCCGCTTCCATCACCTTGATCTTCCGGTCAATGATATGCTTCTCAAGCTTCATATTCGGAATACCGTACATTAATAATCCGCCTATCCTGTCCGAACGCTCAAATACAGTCACCGAATGTCCCCTCTTATTGAGCTGATCCGCCACGGCAAGCCCCGAAGGCCCGCTGCCCACTACCGCTACTGTCTTGCCCGTCCTCACCTTGGGTGGCTGCGGTGCCGCATAACCTTTCTCATAAGCATTCTCAATAATAGCGTACTCGTTCTCCTTCGTGGAAACAGGATCATCGTTCAGCCCGCAGGTACAAGCCGCCTCACACAACGCCGGACACACTCTGGATGTAAATTCCGGAAAATTATTCGTCTTGTGCAGGCGCAGATAAGCCTGCTCCCAATTCCCCGTATACACCAGATCATTCCACTCCGGCACCAGATTGTGCAGCGGACATCCCGATGTCATCCCGCAAAGCGTCATTCCCGACTGACAGAACGGCACCCCGCAGTCCATACACCGCGCTCCCTGCAGCTGCTGCTCCTCCATACCCAAATGTTCATGAAATTCATTAAAATTCTTAATGCGCTGTTTCGGACTCACGTCCTTAGAAACCCTGCGCTCATAATCCAAAAAACCTGTCGGTTTTCCCATGGTATTCTCCTCCTCTTACTTTTTCGCCGCATAAAACGCCTCAATCTGCGCCTGCTCCGCACTAAGCCCCTTCTCTTCCATCTGCACGATCAATTTCAACATCTTCTCATAATCATGCGGAATGATCTTCTTAAACCTCGGCAGATACTCCCCGAAATTGTCCAGAATCTCCTTTCCCTTGACGGAATTCGTATAAGCCACATGCTCCTTAATCATCTCTTTTAACTCAAGCACATCATATTTGGAAGTAATCTCATAAGAAGAAACCATTTCCTTATTCGTTTTCGTATACAAGTCATTATTCTCATCCAGCACGTAGGCAATACCGCCGCTCATACCCGCCGCAAAGTTCTTACCCACGGTGCCCAGCACTGCCACTCGCCCGCCGGTCATATACTCACAGCCGTGATCACCCACGCCCTCTACTACCGCAAGGGCACCTGAATTACGCACGCAGAAACGCTCGCCTGCCACACCGTTAATAAACGCCTTGCCGGAAGTTGCTCCATAGAGCGCCACGTTACCGATGATAATATTCTCGTCCTGCTTAAATTTCGATCCTTTCGGCGGATAGACGATGAGCTTACCGCCTGAAAGTCCCTTGCCAAAATAATCGTTGGAGTCGCCTACCAGCTCTAACGTCAGCCCCTTCGGGATAAAAGCGCCGAAGCTCTGACCGCCGGAACCGTTACATAAGATCCGGTAAGTATCTTCTTCCAGCTTATCGCCGAATCTTCTGGTGATCTCGGAACCGAAAATCGTTCCGAAGGTACGATCGGTATTGGACACATCCACCTCAAGGCTTCTCTTCTGCCCTGTCTCCAGCGCCTTGGAAAGCTGCTTTAACAATACTTTCTCATCCAGTGTCTTCTCCAGTTCGAAATCATACACCTGCTTCGGATCGAAGATACATTTCTCCTTGCTCCCCTCATAGGGATTGCTCAGAATCAGGCTCAAATCCACCTGCTTCTGACGATCCGTCAGATGATCCTTGATCTTCAAAAGTTCCGTTCTGCCCACCAGCTCATCCACCGTGCGGACACCCAGCTTCGCCATATATTCCCGCAGTTCCTGCGCGATGAATCTCATGAAATTCTCCACATACTCCGGTTTGCCCGTAAACCGTTTACGAAGCTCCGGATTCTGTGTTGCCACACCCACGGGACAGGTATCTAAGTTACATACTCTCATCATAACACAGCCCATGGTTACAAGCGGTGCCGTCGCAAAACCGAACTCCTCCGCTCCGAGGATCGCTGCAATAGCCACGTCACGGCCGCTCATCAGCTTACCGTCAGTCTCAATGCGGACTTTGTTACGCAGACCATTCTGGATCAATGTCTGATGTGTCTCCGCCAGACCAAGCTCCCACGGAAGTCCCGCATTGTGAATCGAATTGCGGGGTGCCGCGCCCGTTCCGCCGTCATAACCGGACACGAGGATGACCTGTGCTCCCGCCTTGGCCACACCGGCCGCAACCGTGCCCACGCCCGCCTCAGACACCAGCTTCACGGAAATACGCGCTCTCGTATTGGCATTCTTCAAGTCATATATCAGCTGCGCCAGATCCTCGATCGAATAAATATCATGGTGCGGCGGCGGAGAGATCAGTCCTACGCCGGGCGTGGAATGTCTCGTCTTGGCAATCCATGGATATACCTTGCCGCCGGGCAAGTGACCGCCCTCGCCGGGTTTTGCTCCCTGTGCCATCTTGATCTGTATTTCCTGTGCACTGTTTAAATATTTACTGGTCACACCGAACCGTCCCGATGCCACCTGTTTGATCGCGGAGCAGCGATTTAATCCGTCCGCTCCCACGGTCAGTCTGTCGTCATCCTCACCGCCCTCGCCGGAGTTAGATTTGCCGTGCAGCCTGTTCATGGCAATGGCCATCGTCTCATGGGCTTCTTTAGAAATGGAACCGTAAGACATAGCACCTGTCTTAAATCTTGTGACAATCGTGTCAACTGCTTCCACTTCCTCTATCGGCACGGGTTTCTTCGCATAATTGAAGTCCATCAGACCTCTCAGATTCTTAATACTCTCTTCATTATTGACCGCTGCCGTATATTGTTTGAAGATCTCGTAATCTCCCCGTCTTGTTGACTCCTGTAGTAAATGAATCGTCTCAGGATTATATAAATGCTCATCTGCACCGCTGCGCATCTGGTGATGTCCGGGGTTATCCAGCGTAAGATCCGTGGATAGACCGAGCGGGTCAAAAGCCATGGAGTGAAGCGTATCTGCCTCTTTCTCAATATCCTTTAAGGTAATCCCGCCCACGCGGCATACAGTGTTCGTAAAATACTTGTTGATCACATCCTTGTCTATACCGATGGCCTCGAAGATCTTGGAGCCCTGATAAGACTGGATCGTAGAGATACCCATCTTGGAGGCGATCTTCACAATACCGTGCAGAACTGCGTCGTTGTAATCATTCACCGCCGCATAGTAATCTTTATCCAGCATATGATTGTCGATGAGTTCTTTGATACTCTCCTGTGCCAGATAAGGATTGATCGCCGAAGCGCCGAATCCCAGAAGCGTCGCGAAATGATGCACCTCGCGGGGTTCCGCGGACTCTAAGATGATATCCACGCTTGTTCTTTTCTTCGTGCTTACCAAATGCTGCTGCAGGGCTGACACTGCCAGCAGGGATGGGATCGCCACCCTGTTCTCATCCACGCCGCGGTCGGACAAAATCAATATATTAACGCCATCCCGGTAAGCTCTGTCTACTTCCACAAACAGTCTGTCGATCGCCTTCTCCAGACTGGTATTCTTATAGTAAGTGATCGGTACCACTTCCACTTTAAACCCGTCTGACTTCATATTTTTGATCTTGAGCAGATCCGTGTTCGTCAGGATCGGGTTATGCACTTTTAACATATTACAGTTCTCCGGCACCTCTTCTAACAGGTTGCCGTCCCTGCCCAGATAGACCGTTGTGGAAGTTACCACTTCCTCACGAATGGCATCGATGGGCGGATTGGTCACCTGTGCAAATAACTGTTTAAAATAGTGGAACAACGGATGATGCGCCCTGGACAGCACCGGAATCGGCGTATCCACTCCCATGGCTGCGATCGCCTCCGCACCGTTTCTCGCCATCGGCAGAATGCTGGTCTTCAGCTCCTCGTAAGTGTAACCGAAAGCCTTCTGCATGCGCTGCCTCTCTTCGTCGGTATATTCCGGCACACGCTGATTCGGGATCTTCAACTCCTTAAGCGCTACCAGCTTGCTGTCCAGCCATTCACCATAAGGACGGGCCGATGCATAATGCTCCTTTAACTCATCATCGTCAATGACTCTGCCCTGCAGGGTGTCTACCAGAAGCATTTTGCCCGGATGCAGCCTCTCCTTCTCCACGATCTTGGAAGGATCGATGTCCAGTACACCCACCTCGGAGGACAGAATCAGGGTGTCATCGTCTGTGATCATATATCGTGACGGACGTAGACCGTTCCGGTCAAGTACCGCACCCATGATATCTCCATCGGAGAAGAGAATGGATGCCGGACCGTCCCAAGGCTCCATCATGGTTGCATAATATTGGTAGAAATCCTTTTTCTTCTGCGTCATGGTCTTGTTGTTCTCCCACGGCTCGGGAATCGTGATCATGACAGCAAGCGGCAGCGGCATGCCGCTCATCACAAGGAACTCCAGCGTATTGTCGAGCATTGCGGAATCGGAGCCGGAAGCATTGATGGCCGGCAGGATCTTATGCATCTGCCCCTGCAAGTGCTCGGACTCCATATTCTCCTCGCGTGCCTGCATCTTATCGGCATTGCCGCGGATCGTATTGATCTCTCCGTTATGCACGATAAACCTGTTCGGATGGGCACGCTCCCAGCTCGGATTCGTGTTGGTGGAGAATCGTGAGTGCACGATGGCGATCGCCGACTCATAATCCTGATCCTGCAGATCGGAGAAAAAGGTGCGAAGCTGTCCCACCAGAAACATTCCCTTGTACACGATCGTCCTGCTGGACAGACTGACCACATAAGTCACGTCCGTAGACTGTTCAAATGTTCTCCGTAATATGTACAGTTTTCTATCAAAATCAAGTCCCTTAGACACATTCGCCGGTTTCCTGATAAAAGCCTGCATAATACATGGCATACACTCTACCGCCTTATGCCCTAACACGGAAGGCACGGTCGGCACCGTACGCCAGCCCAGGAACTGCAATCCCTCTTTCTCGGCGATGATCTCAAACATCTTCTTCGCCTGATTGCGCTGCAGCTCATCCTGCGGGAAGAAAAACATACCCACACCGTACTCCCGCTCACCGCCGAGCGCAATTCCCAGCTCCTTCGTTACTTTAACCATAAACTTATGCGGCATCTGGGTCAGAATCCCGACGCCGTCACCGGTCTTGCCCTCTGCATCCTTGCCGGCTCTGTGCTCTAAGTTTTCCACGATCTTAAGCGCATTCTCGACAATGACACGGCTCTTTCGTCCTTTAATGTTCACGCAGGCGCCGATTCCGCAGTTGTCATGTTCAAATTCCATGCGGTGAAGAGGCGCTTCCGGAACAGTTGTCTTCACATCAAACATAATTACCTCCCTGTCGAAGCAAAAGTTTTGTGCTTCTTTCAATATATCCCTTGGTTGTATTTCATGCTTATAAGCACAAAAAGAGGTCGCAAAGGAAACACATTGCGCTCCTTTGCGACCTGCATGTATAATATACAACACTTCTGGGCGGTTGTAAACATAGATTTTTTTGAGAATTGTCAGATTGTTTTGCAATTCTTGTTTTTTAAGTACAATTGTGTAACATTTTCGGCATTTGTTTCAAAATCGGGATATGGTTTGTATGTCATGAAAGCGGCTACCCTCACTCTAACACAAACCGCATGATCACCGGATCATGATCCGAATACTCGTACCCGCAATCCATATTCCGATATTCATGGACAATCACATTATCCGAGATGATAAATCCGTCCAGCGTGACCGTGTAGGTTTCCCCTTCCTTATATGGACTATCGGCACTTCTGCAGGATTCATGCGCGATATCCTCCGGCGTTTCGGCATAGTCAAGCGCCATACAGAAGCCTTCGGGAATCTTCTCCCGCGGAAACAGATACGCCCATTCCGGTGCATTCTCCGAAGATTCCTCTTTCACGTTATGATTATAATCACCACCGCAGATCACATAGTTTCCCGCCTGATAATCCGCCGCCATATCTTCAAACAGCATGGAAAGCTGTCCTTCCCTAATTTCATCGTTGCTGCCGTATGCCGACAGATGCACGTTATAGAGGCATAGGAACTTACCGTTCTCCGTCGGAATCCGTGAGATCGAATAACATCTGTCCAAATCTACAAATTTGCTGAGCGACTCCGATATCGGAAAACTCCGCCGCATCGTATCCGTAATCTCGCCTCTTGCATAAGTCACTATACCGGCTATGTTCGAACCGTGCGGCTGCCATGGCGGAAAGAACAGGAACGGAGAATCGTAGTTTTGGGCAAAATCATAATAATACCCCTTAATAAACTGATTCAAAACCTCCAGTTCATCGATATGGTAGCTTCTCGTACCGTCCCGGTCAACTTCCTGCACCAGTATAAAATCAGGATCTATATCACTGATCAACGTTCCCATCGCAGAGACATTAGCCAGAACGCTTTCCTCATCCCTGCCCCATGAATATTTCCCACCGTCCATGAAGAAACTGTAATCCTTCGTGTAAGCGCCGAACCCGATATTGTACGTCATAATCAGATACTCTTCGTCTGACCTGACCTGAAATTCCCGGTCGAACTCTTCTTCCGACCCGCTTTCATTGACTTCAAGAGTCAAATAATCCGGTAAGCGGTCATACGCAATCAATACATAGGCGCAATACCCGCCAATCAGTAATATGAGAACCGCCAATACAGATAATACGATCTTTATGCTTTTCTTTCCCTTTTTCAAAATCCTAATCCTCCTCCGGCGGGTCCGTCTCTTCCATCGGCTCGCCCGCATTCATTCTCGACCAATCATGTCCCGATTATATCCGGATTTCCATACCGCAGTGCATCTGTATAAGCCGTTCACCCAGAATCGGTTTCATCAGATCTATCGCTTTTTGACCCGTACAATGCCCTGTATAAAAGACAGTATTTGTTTTCCCAAGCTCCTCTGCCGTCTGCAGGATCACCGCCTTTTCTTCTTCCGTATAATCACTTTTCTTCATCATATGGAATCCGCTGATTACGATCTCCGGCGCGCCTCCGTATATTTCCCGATACCGATCCATAATATTTAGTATGCCGTTATGCGCACAGCCGGAAATCAATGCTTTCCGAGTCCCCTGTATCACAAGGCACTGCTCATGCCCGAACTCATCCTGCCTGTTCTCCCCGTCTACCCGCATCGAAAGCCCGATATTGCTCCGCGGCCAGAACTTTCTGCCCGTAATACCTGTAAAAAGAGATATCTCCCCGTCAATCTCAAGGTCGCCGGACAACTTCTCCACCCGCGGCAACAGGCCGATCTCTTTATCAATTCCGATATAGCGCTCATCATGATAATAGTCGAAAAGCGCGCTTTTCTGCATATAGACGACTGCCTCATGATTCCTATCCCGGAAAGACAACAGCCCTCCGGAATGGTCGTAATGTCCGTGGCTTAGCACGACGATATCTATATCCGATAAGTCCACACCTAACCGTTCTGCATTTTTCCATGTCTTATCGCTCGCTCCCGTATCCATGAGTATCCTGTGCTTCTCAGTTTCTATATAAAGACTCAGGCCGTGTTCATACTCACACTGCGGATCGCCACAAGTGTCTTCCATCAATACTTTGATATACATTTTCTCCTCTTTTCCGAAAAAGCCGAACGGTCAACCCTTCTTTCGGATTGACCGCCGTAACGATTCTGCCTTCCGCTTTCCTGTCTTCATCTTTATATTGCAAAATCTGGTTCGTTTCAATAATCAGATTCAGAGCCGTATCATCATAATTATGTATAATCTGATTCATATTTTCAATCGCGCTCTTAACCTCTCCTCCGTGCTTTAATTGCGTATTTTCGTAAAATAATGCCGAATTTTACGTATGACAGAGCAGCTTTTTTAGACAAAATATATATAAATTATAAAATGCCCGAAATTGCATGTCAATATACGAAATACCTTTGTCTGTATAAAATCAAGCTACGTTCAATTGTGGGGTATTGCTTATGAGCCGCTGCGCATCTCCGCAAACTTGTGCATGAACATAGAAATTTCCTATAGCATAAAAAAACACCTACCGGCGGTAGAATTAGTGTTATAATGTTATAATCAATTGCAGGAGCAGCGAACAAAAGATTCTTCACTCAGATTTACGGAGGTACATTATGACGGGCGGACTTTCACTTGGTATCATGTTCGTGTTTTTTATTATCATCATGTGGCAGATTTATGCAGTTAAACTTGACGTTCGTGTCAGATATTTGCTGATAGGCATCGTCATTGCGCTGAATGTCTGTCTGGTCCTGTTCTCCGAACTTAGAAAAAACAGCAAACTTTTACTTATCTTTTGGTTTGTGGTGAGCGGCGCCTTCCTACTGGCAAACCGTTTTCCCAAAAGAAAAGCAACCAGGAACAATATCCTCCTCCGAAGGAACACGATCTCTCTGCCTGAAGATTATCTGTTCACAGTAGGAGTGAGCATGCTGGGGATAGAATTTTGGTTCCTGACGATCATTCAGGAAATCTTGTCTTCTCGATGATAACAACACAAACTGCAGAACCGGCAAGCAGAGCCGCACAGCCGGTCACCGTGAAAAGCCTCCCATGCAGAGCCGCGCTTTGGGCGACCGAGTACACCATAAGATTCGCTGTGGCATGAAACAGGCATGGGATGGCAAAGCTGTGCATCCGCTCATACAAATATGCCATCAGGATTCCCATACACCCGCCGTACAATGCCTGCACCGGATTAGCATGATAGATTCCGAACAGTACGCCCGATGCGACGACTGCTGCCGCATGTGGGAAATAGCGTCTCATACGGTTAAAGATCAGCCCGCGGAATACGATCTCCTCCGTAATCGGAGAAATTAATCCGAACAGAAGCATACCCGCACCGAGCATGACACTATACTGCTGTCTGGCCACATCCTGATAGCTTGCGGAGGATTCGACTATTCCGGTCAATGCAAGTAACACATTGAGTCCCAGAGACGATGCCGCGGCAAGCACGATCGTGAGAACTATCTGCACTGCCGTTATGCCGTACTTTCCGCTTCCTGCACGTTTCTCTGCGCCACTCGTATTATCTGTCGTCATGCTGCTCCCATATACGGATTGTTTATGTTCCTTCAACTCACGCCGCAGCAGCGGAAGTAACGGCAGAACGCCGATCAGCATAGACAGTCCACTGACCAGACTGGTCACCGTTCCCGCATACTTCATCATCCCGGCCTGATACTCCTCCCCGAGTCCTCCCGCAATTGCCCGGTATAAAGATGCGAGCAGATTGAACACCACAATATAGAGACCGAAAAAAAGCAGGAAAGGGCAGAAGATTTCCCACATTCTATTTAACCAATGATTGTTATGGTCGCTATTCATATACAGCATTCTTTCCTTCCTATTTTTTCAATCATATGTACAGAATCCCAAGCTGCCTGACGATCAGAACCGTAGCAACAGGCGGTCTTACCGTGATCAACGCTATCTTCGCACTCTGCATTAAAACCGTTCTGGCCGCCTTGATATCCTCTTTCGCCTGCATAGGTACAGCATTTGCGTCAGTATCATACCATTCTCGGAAACCTTATTTTCTAAACCTTTACCCCACTGTTTCGTCTTTATTATACTGAAAAAGCCGGTTGTACTCAACCGGCTTTTTGTATTTTTACACCATAGGAAATTACCCGGATTGCCACGAGTTTGCGAAGCGTAAGCAAGCAAATCTCGCAATCGAGCTCTGCTCGATTTTTTACCAATGCGAAAACATAATCCCCGCAAGCGGTGACAACACGATCATAATCACTGAAAATGTGAACGATTCTATGGAAATCAACGTCGCCCGCTGCTCGGACGGAAAACTATCCTGAAGAATCGTATTCGTTCTCACCTGAAGGGCATCATCACTGAGTGCAGCGATAAACCCGCCGATCGTCATGACGATATACATCCCGGAATGCTCGATTAAGACTCCAGTAAACACCAGAAATACCGTCACCATGAACACGCTCCGGTAGCGTACTTTCTTAAACCAAAGTATCGCTTTAGCACCGAGTATGCCTCCCATCTCCATGAAAAACAGGGAAAAACCAAGCGCCCAGTTCGGCATCCCCGCCTCCGGCAGCTTCGCCTGTAGGAAAAACAGCAGTAAGACGTCAACCGCACCGACCATCGAATTGCAAAACATTAATAAAATTGCCTTCTTCGCGCTTTGCAGAAAGGAAATACTTTCAGCAAAACACGTGATGAGTTCGCTTCTGATGGAAGCGATCATATTTTCCTGACGATTTCCTCGCTCCTCCCCTATGCGCACTTCCTGCAATGTCATGAGAAGACCTATCTGCACAATGCACATACAAACGTCCGTGCTGTACGCCAGTTTATGCCCGATCAAAAGTGCGAAACCGGCACACAAGGTCGAGACTCCGCTGCAAAGGCGGTAGATGATCAATTGATTGGAGGCATACTTTTCGTAATACCCCTCATGCGCCACCGTTTTCAGAGAATCGTATGCAAGCGCATCTCCCGATCCCGATGAGAAGTTATAACTGAGCGCATGAAATGCGATCGATGTACATACCATAAACAGATTGCAGGAAAATATCATAATGATATTCCCGATCATCCGCATGATACTGCTGACCAACAGCATATTTTTTCTTCCGAATACATCGGCAAGAACACCTGACGGAATCTCGAAGAGCAGGCTGATAATATGGAAAACAGTCTCCGCCAGACCGATCTCCACCAGGCTATAGCCTCTCGCCGCAAGAATTGCCACCCATGCGCCTGTCAGGGACAGATTCCCCAACACGGAGGATGCATATAATTTCGATATTTGTTTTTTAATATTTAACATAAAAAAACCTCCTTAACAAATTGAACTGCGTTCAATT
>JAAUZY010000060.1 GCA_014804355.1 Lachnospiraceae bacterium | reverse complement strand
TGGCTGCCCAATCCGGAGAAGCTTCCGATGATTAAGTTGAAGAACTGGGTTACAGATCACTATGAGCCGGAATATGAAGAAGGCATGAAAACAATGTATCAGATTGTGAATAAGCGGGCAGATTTATCGCTTTTTGATGAAGGTGTATTAGATCTGCTTATTAAGCAGACCGGTGGGTATATCAGGGATCTGTTTCGGTGTATCGGTAAAGCGGCAATTCGTGCCAGAGTACGGAAAGCGGCTATCATAAGTATAGAGGATGCGGAATTTGCATTAAATTCTTTAGAATCGGAAATGAATGCAAGTTATTCTTCTGATCTGATTCCGGCAATGGAAGAGATTTACAAGGGACATAAGTATGTCAATTCATCGGAGGCGATTACAAAATTAATGCAGGTAGGTGCAGTGCTTGAATACAACGGAACAAGATGGTGCGATCTGCATCCTCTGGTGGAAAAGTGGCTGGTTGAACACAGGAAATTTGGGGGAAATTAGTGTATGATTGCACAGGCGGAAGGCGAACAGTTTCAGATGCTGTCATTGATGATGGAGGACACGACAAGAGGGATGTGCATTTATCAGGCGGCGACAGCTAAGGAGCAGCGTTTAATTGCAGATGAACTTAAGAAAAGCTGCCATAAGCAGGCAATTATTGTCGATATGGCGGACTATGCAAAAAGAACAGAGGAGATTCCGTCCGATATTCAACGGTTGAAACAGATTTTGGATAAAACTCCGCAGGCACAGGTCGTTATTATGTGTAATTTGCAGTTATGCGGTCTGTGGGTGGGAGACAGTGTATATATAGAAAAATTAAATTATATGCGGGATCAACTGATGGAGTGCGATAAAATGTGGGTGTTTGGAATGACACCCTATTTTTCTATTCTGTTATCCAGAGAGGCGCGTGACTTATTTACTTATATTATGTATAATTGTTCATTTGTTGTAGAGGAAGAAAAAGAGACGATTTCTTACAATGAGAGCAAAGAATATACCGGAGATATCAGACTGCTGGTCAATCGGTTTGCGGAGTATAAGGGATATATTGAGACACATGATGGAAATGAAAAACCGGATTTAAAAATGGCGGAGGCGATACTGCATGTCTGGCTTTCCTGTGCAGATTATTTAGACCATACGGCAGCAGAGTGGATACGAGATCTGACAGACAGTGTAAGTGATGTATTGGTTTCGGGAAAAGAAGAGCGGGAGCAAATTAGCATATATAAGTTACTCTCGAGAGTGTACCTGCAACTTGGAATATACCGGAAGGTGTCGCATTTTGCAAAATTGAGACAGGAATTGGTTGAGAAGTTGTTTGCGCCGAATTCGATTGATATAGCCGAAATGTATGCGGATCTGGCATGTATGTGTTTAAAGTCAGGAGATTTTTCGCAAGCAAAAGATAACAGCTATAAGGCGTTGCGGATTTATAAGAAATTTGCTAAGGAGTATTCACTGGAGACGATAGATATATGGGAATATATTGCACAGGTATATTTAGTGGAGCACAAATATGATGAAGCGCTTGAAATTCATAAGCAAAATATTCAGGTGATTATGGCATCCGGAAATGAGAGCAGTTATAGAATACTGGTAGTATATAATAATCTTGGACGTGCTTACGAGGAAAAGGGAGAATTATCGGAGGCGCTGAAATGTTTTCAGAAATCACAGGAATTGGGAGAAAAGTATCACACGGGCAATGTAGAGGCAGAGATTCTCGTATTGAATAATATATCCGGAATCTACCATCAAATGGGAGATTTGGAACACGCCAAGCAAGGTCTGATCAGAGCCAGAAAAATCTGCACTCGGTTTTTAGGGGAAGATCATGAAAATGCAGCGCATATATACCATAATCTGGCGGCGGTGTACGCTGATTTGGAACAATGGAATCCGGCCGAAAAATATTATAAGAAAGCAATAACAGTCAGGGAAAAAATCTACGGGGAAACAAATACGGAATTAGCGAACTCATACATGAATCTTGCGGCAATCTTTTTGCGGCAGCAGGCGTGGGGGAAATTGCTTGATGCGTATGTATATATGCTGAAAGCATTAAAAATATGGGAAAAAACATATCCGGAGGATCATCCGGATATTGCGCGTGCATATGATATGCTGGCTAAATTGTATTATGTTAAGGGCGATTTTGATGAGGCGCTGGTCTGGCTTAGTAAAGCTCAGAAAATATATGTAAATCTGTATGGAAAGGACAGCCAGATCGTACACGAGAACGAATATAATATAGAATTGGCAAAAGCTGAACAGAAAAAGAACGTATGCGTTGAGTAATAGGGTATTCCAGATATTTCCGGGGATTCAGACCATTTGATCTGGCGGTTTCAAGGTATGATTTCCTGTATTTGATCTTCAGCCTGGGATGTGATTTTCACAGCATAAGTTTTACCCATTATTGCATCTCCCGTTTCAAATCCGTGAACACATCAGCAACAGGGCGTGATTGCTGAGATTTGGCTTGTGACAGTCCCGTTTCCATTAAGAAGTTGAATTGGCTTGAATACATAAATAAGTTTCTTCTATGGCAGGAGATTAATATTTAGATCCAATATGCTCTGAAGTGCATAATTGCTCATCTGTACAAGAGGGATATTAAAGCACTCGTCAAATAGTAATGCAACCGCAAAGAGATTAACCTCATATTCATTTTTCAAGTTTTTGTCTTTGTAATTATGCTTGTATTTATGATTAAAAACGGCGTGCCCCAGTTCATGGGCGCATAGGATTGTTCTGGAGGTGTCATCATATTTATTGTTTATGAAAATGGTCTTGGTTCCATTTTCACATCTGTATGTGTTTGCTTTGAGAGAGCGGATATCCGCCTCTACGAAGAGCACTTCATACCGAAGCTGACGGGCAATCTCTATAGCATCTGTAGTCTCAAAGATGTTACGTAGCAATCTGGCATATAAAATAATATTTTCTTTTGTCATTACCAACAGCCTCCTATATCTTCAGTATAGAATACGACCGAAAGGTTGTCAATATATAGTATATCCATAATGAAAGAGACACAATATACAGAGTGATAAATCGAATAAGAGAAAACAAAAAGCCGGAAGGAATCATATCTCCATTCCGGCTTTTTGACTTTAGCGGTTTAATTCATCTACAAAGGTATTTTCATAATTCTGGAGCTGATGGTATATAGCATCTACATAAACAGTTGTGCCCTCTATCCGGTATAGCATGAGATAGCGGTGCCGCATGAAACAGATGGCACGATATCCGTTCTTTTTCAGTTTGGGATGAGTGCAAAATTTCAGACTGCTGGCGGCTTTTGAAAGTTGCTCACGTGTTTCCATGGCATCCTGCCATACATTGTAGGCGGCCTGGTCATTTAGCAGAGTGTATTGCAGGTAGTCAATATAGCTGTTCAGTTGGGACAGCGCTTTTGGCGAAATAATCACATTAAATAAATCCATGCTGTTTTCCCATCCTGTTCAGTGCGTCTTCCATATCAAGTCCCTTTCCATCAGAAATCTGCTGGCGTGATTCGGCAAGGTCAGAAAGGATTTGGTCCTGACTGACTGGAACAAATGGGTTTGCAGGCTTTCTGGAAGTGAACAGTTTCTGTGTGAATTCCATAACCTTGATTCTTGCATCTTCTGGCATTGCTTCCAGCATGGAAACAGTTGCGTCTAAAGTACTCATGGGAAAGCCTCCTCTCATGATTATAATTCGTAGGAAAAGTATTTCTTTTTCTGGATAGATTATACATGAAAAAGAGGTGGAATTCAATACAGGGTGGGAAGAGATCACGGAAATCAACCTGCAAACAGTATAAACTGCGCAAAACACAGTTTGACATCCCAACCTCAACAGTGTATACTCAATTCATAACAATCAAATCTATGTGAAAATCTATCCATAACAATATGGGATCATTGGCATATCGCCGGAATTTTCACGAGGTAGAGTACTTACAGATCAAGGACATACGGTTAATCAAACAGAAAGAAAAAAGAAGTGTAATAAACGAAATAACGAATATTTATATTGTATAAAAACAAATGTTTGCGTTGACCGGAAAAGGAAAGAGAGGTATACTGAATGAACAAGGAGATGGTAACTGTGACTAACGGAGAAATGTTTTCGGCGATTATGGCTCGTCTGGATTCTATGGAGGCCGGTCTGAATAAGAGGATAGACGGACTCGAAGACAGGATCGGCAGACTTGAGGAAAGAATGGACAGGCTCGAGGAAAGAATGGACAGCCTTGAAGCGAAAGTGGATAGCCTCGAAGCCAGAATGGACAAAATGGAATCCGATAATGACATGGAATTCAAAGCAATACGAATAGAGATGGATGTAGCTTATAAAATGTTAAGCCGGGATATCGCCAGTGTGAATGATAAAGTAGACCGGTTCCTGCATACGAAGGACATTGAGGGATATGAAAGCATGAAAATACAGGTCGATCTGTTGACGCGGGGATATCAGGAGCTGAAGGCAAAAATCAGTTAAGATCTCACCCACGCCAGAGCCTCCTCAAACGCCTCCACAGAAATCTCCCCAGGTCCATAAGCCGCTTCATTCAACGTCCGAAGCAGCTTTTCGGCAGAACCATTCTCGCCTGTCAGAACCCCATGCTCAACCAGCCATGCGATCTGTTCTTCAAAACTTTTCAGACTGTACAGTTCCTTCTTCGGATTCGTGGTGCGAATGCGGAGACCTGTAGCAGCCAGAGTTTTTGTACCTACGTTTACATGCACTCTACGAAGCATATCCTGATATTTCATCAGCAGCTTCTCGCTGCGGTTCGCCCGATGATAGTGATACATCCGGAGCAATTTTCTGACGAAAAACCATACAAGAATCATAAGAAATAGCAGGATCAGGCAGAATATGAGCCTATACACCGAAGCACCTCCGGTTATTGTCTTGTCTGTTTCGGTGGTCTGTTCGGAGAAAGCGGTGTCGGCGAAGTCCATATCCTGTCCGTTTTGGAATAATCGGGTAAACAGATCCCAGATACTCGTCCGGCCGTCTTCCGAGTCTGTCACATAAGGCGTGAGTTCTACAGGATACCACCCCAGTTTTTCATCGTATATCTCTACCCACGCATGGGCGTCGGCATCGGAAGCATCGTATGATACGACGGAGCTTTGCGGAATCAGAGAAACTCCCTCGTAATAATCGGAAATGTTTAAGTCTGTAGTTTTGGCATCATCTGCAATATCTGCGGCATCCACGGCATACCCTTCCACATATCGGGCAGGGATCCCCATATAGCGCAGGATCAATACGGCGGAGGTGGCATAATGGGCACAATAACCTTTGCGCTTTTCCGTCAGGAAATAATTGACGAAATCCTTCCTTCTCGGTGTGATTCCCGGGCTCAGCGTATAGGGATATTCGTCCTGGAAGTAATCGCGAAGACCGGCAATGATCTCTTCCTGCGAACCGGACAGACCGGCTTCTTCACAGAAGTCAGCGATTGCGGGCTGATTTGCTTCCGGGACATCCAGCCACAGATCACTGGAGAGCGGCGCGGCGTTTCCCGCAGGCAGTCCGGTCAGAAGCGGATAATAGGTATATTCCTGCTGTTTGGTGGGCAGGATCGTCTTGCCTATGTCTTCGGAATAGTAGGGCAGATATACGCCGATCATTGCGGCCACGTTCGTGATCTTCATGAGTCCTTTTGCGTAATTGTCCTGATCGGAAGCGAAGGCCTCTTTCAGCCGTCTCGCCGTATCCGGATCCCAGCCTTCTGCATAGGCGGATTTACCTTCCGAGCTCCAATGGTTTTCATAGGGAATATATTCTGCGCCCACGAAGGTTTTCAGATAGATTCTATCAAAAGTATAGGGGACAAATTCCAGATTCAGATCGGGTTCATAGTCCAGCCGAACGGAATTCACGCCGCCCAGACGTCCGTTTACAAGTCCGCCGGTTGTGGGATAGAAATTGATCAGCCCCATGACACCGAGAAGATAGAAATTTTCCATCGTATCCATGGTTTGCATCTTCAGGGCGCTTGTTTTTCTGTCGGCCATATAAGTGCTCCTCGGGAATAAAAAGGAGGTAACGCTCACGACGATACTGCACAGGAGCGCGACTGCAAGCAGAGTGCCCATGGCGGCTTTGGAAGAAAAATTTCCGTAAAATATGTGTTTTTGTGCTGCTTTTTGCAGGAGCTTCGGATGCAGACGATGGCACTGATATCGATTCTGCCTAAAGATGTATACGGTGATAATTCCCACGGCAAACAGGATGATGTAGCCGCCGGCAGGCTCATATTCCAGATAGATCGGTACTAACAGGAAGAGCACGGAGGGAATGGCGGCGGCATAATACCTGCCTTTGCGCGAAATCAGTCCGTTTATGATAATGCAGCCCACAAAGGCAAAATAACACATGGCTACGGAGACGGCCAGAAAGTGGTTTTCCGCCTGTTCCGCATAGCTGACTTGTGCCTCGATTCCGAAGTAGGAGGCGGCGGAGGAGGAAATATCATTCAGGATGCCGTAGAATCCGCTGCTGATGTAGACACGCATGCCGAGTCCGGTGTACAGGACGAGGATAAAGGCCAAGGTATAACCTACATTTTCCCACCAGCCTGCTGCATAGAGAGTGGCACAATAAAGCGCGGCGATCAGAGCCGTGAGGAAGAAAGCCCACTTCGCATAAGAAATGTGGAAAGCGGACAGCATGCCGCCCAGGCTTCCGGTGACGATCGCAAACAGAAACAAAGCGCGAACGAGCAGATTGCCCCATCGGCTGTAGGGCTCATCTGCACTGTGGTCAAACAGATCTTCGGACAGTATAATGCCCTCGGACAATACAATATTCGGTTGGCTCTTTCTCTTCCATATGCTCTTAGCCATTCGTACATATCTCCATCTGTATGGTATCGTCTTTGACTGTCAGACACATGTAACTGCGAAGCTGGGGATAGCAGTTCGCCATATAACCCTGCAGCAGGGTGCTGCTGCGGGCGGACAGTTCGGTTCGGAAAATTTCACAAAAAGCGTTCTCCAGTTCCTCCTCACTTCCGCAGGAGTAGCTGTCAAAGGCGTATAGACGCTGATTCCAGACAAGCAGCCGAACCGTCATGTGTTCTTTAAGCATTTCCGTGACAATAAGGCAGCCTTCCGTTAATAGCTGTTGAACGCTTTCCTTCTCGGGAGGAAGATCCAGGAGCAGTACATGCTCACTGCCTGAGAGTGAGATGCGTTCTTTGACCATCAGTTCCCGTTGTCTGGCCGAGAGCTTCCAGTGGATATCACGCGGGCGGTCACCGGGTACATAGGCGCGGATATCGCTGACTTCGCTGTGATCGCTGCCCTTTCGTACACTCTCCGCAAGTTCCTCCGCGCCGGAGTAAGTCTCCGGAAGAGAAAACTGTGACGGTTTTTCGTGTGTTGGCAGGACGAAGATACATTCCTCCGGATTGCAGCTGGCGTGAATCAGGAAAATGCCCAGCAGGTCGGAGAGAATATATTCTTTACAGGTGAAAACGATCCTACCCAGATCGGTCATGGAGACGGTCATTGGAAACCGCTTGGTGCCGCGGGGCGGTATCGACAGCAGAATCTTCTGGTCATTATAGGTCTGAAAAAAGGAATTGCCGACAGTGAGAAGCCATGTGCTGTGCAGTGCGCAGGATAGGCTGTGGTTTGTTGCGCTGACGATGACCTCGGCTGGTTCTCCGGGTCTGACGGTTTTATGAGTGACACGGATATCTCCCTCTATGGAATCTGCCAGCCGCCATGCCATATAGAAAGAGCAGGGCACCAGAAGGGTAAGGATGATTCCAATGAGCAGGAAAAAATATCCCCGAAAAGCAAAAAAGAGCAGAATATTAATGATATAAATCAGCAAAAATGCCGCCAGATGAAAGGCGGAGATACTGATTTTTTTGTTTGTAGTATGATTGATTGTGTTCATAAGCAATATTTCAAGTAAATTTCCGGCTTACTTTGAGTTTGTGACGGAGTTTTGTAAAACACGCAGTATCCATGGGAATTATTGAGCATAACTCAGTTAATCTTAGGACTTCGTACCGTTTCATGGAGTTTATCGATGGCGGCCTCTGCTAAGGTGCCTTCGGCCAAAGCTCTTGCGCTGAGGCGTACGCGGTGTCCGAGTACATCCACCAGCACGCTCTGAACATCATGTGCTGTGACGAAATCCCGCCCGTCAATCATTGCCATTGCCCGTGACATACGCAGGAGGGCGATGGCGGCACGAGGGCTGGCGCCTTGCGCAAAAAGGGGATTATTTCTGGTTCCCTCCACGAGGGACACCATATATTCATACAGGGAGTCGTGGACAAATATTTCCTCGGTCCTCTTTTGCAGATCCTGCAGCTCTTCCAGGGAGAGTATGGGTGAGACGTCGGCGAGCTGCTTCCACACTTCGCCCTTTAACAGCGCCACGGCATCTTCATGTCCGGGGTAACCCATGGACAGACGCACGAGGAAACGGTCAAGCTGTGATTCCGGCAGCAGTTGTGTGCCTGACGAGCCGGCCGGATTCTGTGTGGCGATTACGATAAAGGGGTCCGGCAGCCTGCGGGTCACACCCTCGATACTTACCTGATGTTCCTCCATGACTTCCAGCAGTGCGGATTGTGTTTTCGGGGAAGTCCGGTTGATTTCGTCCGCAAGAAGCAGATTGCAGAAGACCGCGCCTTCCTGAAACTCGAATTCGCCCTTCTGGCTGTGGTACATGGAGAAGCCGAGCAGGTCGCTGGGAAGGACGTCCGGCGTAAACTGGACTCTTCTGTAATCTAAGGAGAGTGCCCGCGCAAAAGTAGTGGCAAGTGTCGTCTTCCCCACGCCGGGGATATCCTCCATCAGAATATGACCGCCGCCAATGATTGCGGCAAGCACTTTCTTCACAACATTTTCTTTTCCCTTAATAATCCGGTTAACGGCGGCCTGAACCCGATTTAATCTGTTGTCCGGCATGGTGCTCCTCCATTGTATAATAAAAGTGAATTTTGTAGAAATTTACTCGGAATTACTCTCACAGTCCATGGAGAATGCATGCTCTTCGCATTCTCCCAGACATAACTTCATATCTTATTATACAATAAGTGACGCTTTGTACACAACCCCTGCGTTTTGTCAGAAAACTTAGTTGCTTTGTACTGCTTGAAATAGCTGGATACAAGTCGATTATCTTCCCTATAAAGAGTGTTAGCAAAATATTTGCAAAAAAGTTGCGTATAATTTAAAATATAATTATAAATTAGTCGCAGAAAGGTGAGGCATTATGTATATTGAGCGGGCAATGGAAAATATTATTCAGAATACTGAAAAGGGATTTAAGGCAGTTTTAGTAACGGGAGCCAGACAAGTCGGTAAATCTACGTTATTAAAGCATATGTACAAGGACAGAAAATATATATCGTTTGATGATCCTGTTCTGAGAGAGGAAACAAAGCGGGAACCGGGATTGTTTTTTCGTAATAACAAACCGCCAGTTATATTAGATGAGGTACAGTATATATCAGAGTTATTCCCTTATATTAAGATGGAATGTGACAAATCGGAAGATAAAGGATTGTTTCAGTTGACGGGATCTCAGCAGTATCGTCTTATGCAGAACATATCGGAATCTCTTGCCGGGCGTATAGCGGTTTTGGAGCTTTCCGGTTTGTCTTTGCGGGAAATGCAGGGAGATTATTTCAACGAACCATTCATACCTACGGAAGAGTATATTGTGAAAAGACAGGAAACAGTGAAGATGTGCGATGATGTATGGAGAATCATCCATCGTGGAAGTTATCCGGCATTGGCGGATACGGATGTTGATTGGCAGACATTTTACAGTTCATATGTTCAGACTTATATCGACCGCGATGTCAATGAACTTGCAAATGTAAAAAATAAATTAAAGTTCACGCAATTTCTTACTGCAATGGCAGCGAGAACGGGACAAATCCTAAATTATTCCTCGGTGGCGGAGCAGGTGGAAGTTTCATCTGCTACTGTGAAGGAATGGACTTCGATCTTAGAGGCATCGGGGATCATATACCTGTTGCAGCCATTTTCTAATTCGTCATTGAATCGGGCAATCAAAACGCCGAAGATTTATTTCAGAGATACGGGACTGGTGTGTTATCTGACCAGATATCCGACGCCGGATACTGCAATGAACGGAGCTTTGGCGGGAGGGTTATTTGAGACATTCGTAGTGTCCGAAATATTGAAGAGTTTTGCAAATGCAGGTCGGGATTACAGAATGTTCGTCTCTTACTATAGGGGAAAGGATAAGATTCGAAGACAAAAGGATGGTACAAAAACGGAGCGTGAGGCAGAAATTGATCTTTTGATTGAACAGGGGGATACGATATATCCCGTCGAAATTAAGATGTCAGCCAACCCGAAATTGAGCATGACAGATGCGTTTGATGTACTTGAGAGAATTAAGGGGAAAAAGCGCGGAACAGGAACAATCGTATGCATGTATGAATCCGTATTATGGCTGAACGAAACAACGGTGGCACTGCCGGTGGAATATATATAATCATATTCCGAGTTTGCGCAGCAATGCTCGCAAAGTTAATCCCGCAGGATACGCCGAGTTTGCGCAGCAAAACTCGCAATTGAGCGAAGCTCAATTTTTTTAAGGATTATTTAATAATTCCTGCGCTACACTGTCCTAAGACCCGGGCAGACGGTACTGTATGGCGGCCGGCTTTACAGAACTGTTATCATTCGTAACTGTTCAGAAGGTGCTTCGTAACCGTGAAGAACAGGACTCTGAACAGTTGCTATAATTTTAATTAAGAAAGGGAAAGGACAGGACAGATGTTTCTACGCATACTGAAAAAAGATTTAAAACGAAAAAGAACAATGAATGTGATCCTGCTGCTGTTCATCATATTGGCGGCGATGTTTTTATCAAGCAGCGTGGATAACCTGATTGCGGTGAACGGTGCCATAGATCATTTCATAGAGATCTCCAAGGTACCGGATTCTCTTGTGGTTGCCCTGACGGATGGGGTGACCGATGAAATCGCCGATTTTCTGCAGGCAAGTGAATGGGTTTCGGAATATGAGGTGATCGACGGCTTTAACCTGCTCAATGAGGACGTGACGATTACGAGTTGTCAGGCGGAGCCCGGAAAGAGTGGGTATGAGAGAACGAACACGCTATTTATCGGGAAGATTCCGGATAACTTTGTGAAAGTTTTCACAACAGAGGACGGTTCTGTTACGCTAAAGCCCGGCGAGATCGCATTTCCGAAGCTGGAGGCGGATAACAATAACCTGCAGGTAGGGGACACAGTCTCCATCCGTGTCGGAGAAGTGGAGCAGGAGTTTCGAATTGCTGCGATCGTTAAGGATGCGGTATTCGGCAGTTCCATGATGGGATTTAAGAGACTGGTTGTCACGGAGAAGGATTATGCCCGTTATGCCGGACAGGAAGGGCTGGTTCATACCGGAATCTACAATGTCAATTATGCCGACAAGGATAAGTTTCAAAGCGAGTGGAAAAAACAGAATTTTACCGTGATCAGTGCCATTGACGGGAAGGATATGGCCCGACTGTGCTATATCATGGATATGCTGATTGCGGCGATCCTGATCGTGGTAAGTGTCTGTCTGATCCTGCTGTCTTTTCTGGTACTGCGGTTCACCATCGTATTTACCATGCAGGAAGACTATAAAGAGATCGGTATCATGAAGGCCATCGGATTAAGAGATGCGGGCATCAAAGGGCTGTATCTGATCAAGTATTTTGCCATTTCCGTGGCCGGTGCCATGATCGGGCTGGTGTGCAGCATACCTTTCGGAAAGGCGATTCTGAAACGGGCGATCGTCAATATCGTAGTGGAGCAGAACGGACAGAATTTTGTCATTAACATTGTCTGTGCGGCGGCTGTGGTCGGCATGGTCCTTCTTTTCTGCTATCTGAGTACTAATAAATTAAAGAAAATATCGGCACTGGAAGCGATCAGAAGCGGTTCCGACGGGGAACGGTACAAGGCGAAGAGTCATTTCAAACTGTGGAAACGCTCTCAGATGCGTCCGGGTCTGTATCTGGCAGTCAATGACATACTGAGCAGCTTAAAAAGGTTCGGTATATTGTTTGTGACATTCTGTCTGGGGATGATGCTGATCCTGCTGCCCTTAAGTGCGGCGAATACCCTGAAAAGCGACGGAATCATCAGCGAGTTTTCCTTAAGTCCGTCGGATGTCTATCTGGATACCGGCAGAGGGGAAACTTACACGGTGGACATGGACAACTTGTTCCGTGATATGGAAGAGATAGAGAATGTGCTTAGCAAAAAAGGGATGAGGGCACAGACTGGGGCTGATATGGGATATATGCTGCCATGCTATGCCGATGATCCCGAGAATACGGTAACTTACTATGTCTTACAGGCGGAGGGAAGCTGGGAAAGGCATTACGCTGTCCTTACGGGCAGAGAACCGGAGCTGGCCAATGAGGTGATGATCACGGAGATTACGGCGGGGGAACTGGGCGTGGGAATCGGAGATACTATTCATTTCAAGACGGCGGAGCAGGCGGAAGAATATATCATCACGGGAACCTATCAGTCCATGATGAATATGGGCCAGGGATATCGGGTGAGCCGCAGCGCGAAGCTGGATCCGGCCTATGCTGCGGGAATACTGTGCATGCAGGTGGAGATCGAAGGGATGGAGAGCGAAGAGGCGTGCGAGCAGCTGAAAAATATCTTTCCGGATTACAAGATAATGGATGCCGAAGGATTTCTGGACAGCATGATCGGCGGGATCATCGAGCAGATCGATGCATTGACATACTTTATCGTGGGCACCGTCCTAATCATCAACGGTCTGATCACGGTTCTTCTGATGAAGACGATCATGACCAAAGAACGGGGCGATATCGCGCTTCTTAAGAGTCTCGGTTTCACGGATGGGACGCTTAAGAGCTGGCAGACTGCGAGAGTGCTGTTGATTCTTGTGGTATCCGTGGTGGCCGGAACGCTGTTGTCTAACCTGCTTGCGCCTTACATTGTCGGTCCGATTTTTGCAATAATGGGTGGTACATCGATCAAACTGGTTACGGGGACGATGGAAGAGTATGTGATCTATCCAATGCTGCTTCTTGTGGTAACAGGATTGACGGCGCTTCTCTGCGCGGGCGGTGTGAAGAAAGTGGACTTGAAGGAAGTCAATGATATAGAGTAAAAATTTTAATCATGGGATTTGTGTCTGCGCGCTGCCAGTCACAGACTCGTATCTATCCAAAAGCAGCGCAGAAATGAGGAAAACATGAACACATTAACGGTAAAAGACTTGTGTAAGACATACATCATTAACAAAAGGCAGAACAACGTACTTAAGAATATCAATATGGAGATTAAAGAGGGAGAGATGGTGGCCGTTATGGGACCCAGCGGATCGGGGAAATCCACGCTTCTGTATACGATCAGCGGCATGGACCATCTGACGGCCGGCAGGGTGGATTTCTTCGGCAGGGATATCAGCGCCTTAAGTGCAGCGCAGATGAGCAGTCTGCGGCTGAATGAGATGGGATTTATTTTCCAGCAGATGTATATGTTAAAAAATCTCACAGTTTATGATAATATCATATTGCCTGCCTATCAGGCTAAGAGCGGTAAGAGTAAAGAGCAGAGAAAAGAGATCAACGATCGGGCAAAAGAGCTGATGCACAAGCTGGGGATCAGTGAGATCGCGGAGCATGACATCAATGAGGTGTCGGGCGGCCAGCTTCAGAGAGCATGTATCTGCCGGAGCCTCATCAACAACCCGAAGATGATCTTCGCGGACGAGCCTACCGGCGCGCTGAACCAGCAAAACTCTAAGGAGGTCATGAAGGAATTAAACCGCATCAATGCGGAGGGAACGACCATCATGCTGGTAACCCATGATATGAAAGTGGCGGCGAAGAGTGACAGAGTACTCTATATTGAGGACGGCAGCATAAAGGGTGAGTACACATTCGGCAAGTACAAAGGACAGGAAGAGAACAGAGAGCGGGAGAAGAAGCTGTCTGTCTGGCTGATGGAGATGGGATTCTGACGACAAAATGGAAATATATTGACAGTGTGGGTCATTAGTGGCGGAGCGGAGGCGGATATGACAGACATTCTATTAGTGGAAGACCACGAAGAACTAAATAAGTTGATCCGGGTTTTTCTGGAGCGGGAGGGCTATCAGACGGCGGGCGTCCGCTCCGGAGAGGAAGCCCTTGCTTTTCTGGAAAAAGAGAAGGTGAAGCTGATTATTCTGGATGTTTCACTGCCGGGGATGGACGGCTATGCCGTGTGTGCCCGCATCCGTGAGCACAGCAGTACGCCGATTCTGTTTCTGAGTGCGAGGGTGGATAAGGAAGACAAAATGAACGGGTTTATGCAGGGGGCGGACGATTATATAGAGAAGCCGGTGGATATGGATATCCTGTGTGCCAAGATCGGCGCCCTCATGCGGAGGGGATACAGCCTAAAGCGGGAGAATCCGGTGATCGTTTCGGGAGGGCTTGCGATCGATCAGGAAGCAAAAAGGGTATATCTGGATCACAGGGAGCTCTCGCTGACGGTCAAGGAGTATGAACTGCTGCTGTTGCTTGTACAGAATCCGGGCAAAACACTGCATAAAGAGTTTCTGTTCAATCGAATCTGGGGAATCGACAGTGACAGCGAGTACCAGACGCTGACTGTCCATATTAAGATGTTGCGGGATAAGATTGAGGAGGACCCGAAGAATCCGAGACGGATCAGGACGGTGTGGGGGATAGGGTACAGTTATGAAGAAATATGACAGGATCATGGCGGCGACGCTGCTCCTCTGGCTGATTATTGCCGTGGGGGTATTTTACTTCGCAACCGGAGAGAGCCGGAAGGAAGACATGAACTATAAAGTGGAGATCAATCAGGTCATGACTAATTTGGTCAATCAATCCGAAAGTGCCACATCCGGGCAGAGTTGGGAAGATGGTGCGGCACAGGTTGACCTAAGTGGTCTGCAGTATGTGAAATCAGTCGGCTTCCTGCCGGCGGAGACGGATTCGGGGCAGATTACGGAGAAATCAGAGGCGAAAACGGACGGCTTTCTGCCGGTTGAGACAGATTCGGAACAGCCTGCGGGAATATCAGGGACGAAGGCAGATGCGGAAGCGGTGCAGAAGAAAGAGACTGGAACTGAGGCGCAGCAACTTCGGGATTTCTTCCGGAATCATAACGGTGTTCACAGTGTCATATATCCAATTTTCGGCAGTGAGAATGTGACGGGATACGTGCGCTTTGATTATGTTACGGACACGGGCAGCCGGCGTATGCTGTGGGCGGCAATGGGCGGCATGCTTGCGGTTGGTCTTGTGACACTGACTGTACTGTGGTATGTCAGAATGAAGGTGATCAAGCCTTTTCATGTGATCAGCAATATGCCCTATGAAATGGCTAAGGGTAATCTGGCAGCGGAACCGCAGGAGAGTAAGAGCAGGTTTTTTGGGAAGTTCGTATGGGGACTCGGCATGCTGCGTGACGCGCTGCGTGATTCGAGGAATAAGGCGCTCGAATTGGAAAAAGAAAAGAAGCTTATGATTCTGTCTGTCTCCCATGATATCAAGATTCCCTTAAGCGCTATAAAGCTGTATGCGAGAGCGCTGCGGGAGGGGCTTTGTGAGTCGGAAGCGCAGAGAGGCGATATGGCGGCGCAGATCGAGAAACATGCCGGTGAGATCGACGAATTTGTCAAGAAGATTGTAAGCACGGCAAGTGAGGAAATCATAGAGATCGAGGTGACGGATACGGAGTTTTATTTACAGGATTATGTGAATAAGATCAAAGAGTATTACGAGCCAAGGTGCAGGCTGATGATGACACAGTTTCACATCGGAGCCTATGAGAATAAGCTGTTAAAGGGTGATATGGACCGTGCCTTTGAAGTTGCGGAGAATCTAATGGAGAATGCCTTTAAGTATGGAGACGGGCGTCGGATCAGCCTAAGTTTCCGGGAGGAAGACTACTGTCAGATCATAGAGGTATTCAGTACGGGAACGCCGGTTCAGGACAAAGAACTGCCCCACCTGTTCGACAGCTTCTATCGTGGGAGCAATGCCCGGGACAGGAGCGGAAACGGGTTGGGGCTTTATATAGGCAGACAGATCATGCTTAAGATGAACGGAGATATCTTCGCGCAACGGACGCAGGACGGTATGAAGTTCTGTCTTGTGTTCCGCACATGAATCATAACTGCGCACAAAATGCGAAATATCCCATGTCTTCCGCGCTGAACAGAAGGCTGAAAGGCGGGAACTGCTTGTCGAATGTCCGGACAAACTGTTCGAAGGACATCATATCGTTTCGCTCCAGCCGGTAACCTTTGTCAAATATAAAATGTGACTTGAGGTGAGCGACAAACTGCTCCGACAGGATCTTCATGGCAGATACCACGGTCAGATCGACTTTCTTGATCTCTTTGTCCAGGATGTCGCTGAGCGTCTTAAGAGCCAGCTTTTCTTCATAGACAAGATAGAGCCGGATGGGCCTATCTTTCTTGGAACAATAGGTCAGGCGGTAGCAGAGAGTCTTTCCCGTGGAAAACTGTTCGCCGCCGTAATGACGGCTTATGACCTGTACCTTGGACTGGCACAGCGCCTGCAGTCCCTGCAGGGTTGCTTTCTCCAAATCTTTGACTTCATCGTCCGATGGCTGATGAATCCATTTATGAGCATTCTTGCCGGTGATGGCACGATCTTCGATCATGATATGGCCGTTCAGCCAGCCCGTGCAGATGCCGAGGAAATGCTGTACGGATTCGGGGGAATACTCCTGATCTTCCAGTTCGGCCTCCAGAACAGGGAGTGTCTTATCACGCATATTGTCATGCAGACTCTTATGTATGGAGTAGCCGGGGTAGTCAATGGACTGCATATAGGCTTCCTCGTCCGCGAAGTGCTTTATGGTATAGCTCTTGAAATATTTAATCCCTTCTCTGCATGCATGCTGCTGTCTGGCCGGATCTTCGTTAAGAGCGATCAGTTTCCCGACGATGGAAAAAAGTTTCCTGTGTGCCGAGTCAATACTGTCTACGCCGATATTAAACCGATCATTCCATTTGATTTCCTTTACCATGAGATTCCTCCATATGTCTTTTCACACAGTTAATTTGCGAAGCAAATTTACTGTTATTTTACCATAGTGCGTGTACTAAGACAATCGGAAAGCGGTATATCATCTGTTCAGCGTAAAACTGTTTACGATCTCGCGCAGAGTATCGGCGTGGGTCATAGTCTCCTGCACCATATTGTAGGTGTCTGTTGCCAGAGAGACGATGTTGGCATTGTTATCCACCACACTGACTACGCCGGAGGACGTTTCGGAGATGGAGCCGTTGATCCGGTTTATCGCTTCCGTGATTCTTGCCATGGTATGGTTCATTTCACCGATAGATGCATCGATCTCAGCCATGGTGCGGTTGACAAATCCCGCATCATCGGAGTATTGCTCGCTGACTTTCATGAAATTGCCGTAATCGGCTAAAACGGTGCTGTCTAAGAAGTCCAGAGCGGCATTCAGGCTGTCAGCCATACGTTCCACAGCGGCATTTACCTCCGTGACAATCTGGGTGATGCCGCTTACCGTCTGGGAGGACTGCTCCGCAAGTTTACCGATCTCATCGGCCACTACGGCGAAGCCGCGGCCCTGCTCGCCCGCCCTTGCAGCTTCGATGGAGGCATTTAAGGACAACAGAGAGGTCTGGCTGGCAATTTCCTGGATATTCTTCGCCAGTTCGTTGATTTTCGATACGGACTTGGAATCTTCTATGGCGACTGTGGAGGTCTCCTTTACAGTCTGGTATATATCCCGTGTCCGCGTGCTTGCCTGTATGGTGTCTTCCTTGAGTTTCTCGGCGCGCTTCATGATTTCTTCGGACAGACTTACACCTTCCCGTGCTTTTGCGGTAATGTCAGAGGTGTTCTGCTCCACTTCCAGCATTTCATTGCTGATGGATTCCGTGTTCTGGGCGGTATGTTCCATGCTGGCGGATACCTGCTGGGCAGTGGTGGAATTGTCGTTGGCATTGTCGTTTACCGTGGTTGCGATCTGGTGAAGCTGATCCGCGCTGTTGCTGATGTATTCCGAAGCCGAGGAAATATCTGTCATCATACGGCGGAAGGAACTCCTCATCTTCTGGAGGGCACGGCTCATTTCACCGGTTTCATCCTTATGTTTCAGCAGAGAATGATAGGAGGTGTCCAGAGAGATGTCCAGATCGGCAGTCCTGCTGATGACATTAGTTACGGTTTTGATCGGCGTGGTGATGGTGCTTGCGAAAATGAAGCCCAGCACGGTAAAGACCGCGATAATGATCAGGCAGGTAGCGATGCTGGTAGAGACGGCGCTTTGCCGCATTTCTACCAGCGGATCCAGAATGACATCCTGATCCATCAGGAGACAGAAAATCCAGTTATTTAAATCAGACACATTGTAAGCCAGATATTGTCCGGTACTTTCATTGGTGACAAGACCGGCGGCAGGCGCGCTGCCGGCAGCGATCTGATCCACCACCGCAGTGATTGTCGGGTTATCGGATTTCGTACCTACCAGGGACTCGTTCGGATGGTAGATGAAGACACCGTTGCTGTCTAACAGGCAGGCATAACTGGTGTCCGAATCAAATACGCTGATGTCGGTGAGCTCATCTGCGAGGAGGGACACTTTGATATTGGTAAACAGAACGCCGCCGAGGGTAGTGTCATCATAGTTGCTTGTCTGGGGTACGCCGATAGAGATCATCGGTTCGCCTGTTTCCTCATCGAAGAAGATATTGCTCTGTGCCGGGAGGTTGTTCTCCATGATATATTTCACAAATCCCCGATCAGCGTAGGAAACGCCTTCTGTTGATTCGATGGAGCTTGCAAGGAGCAGCAGGTCATCGCCGCACACGTAGTTTATGCTCTCATGGGTAGGATTGGATTCCATATATTTTTTTAGCGACGCATGTACTTCTTTGGAAAATTTGTTGCCGTTGTTGAGGTGGAAGACAAAGAAATTCTCCGAACTGTCCAGATATTTCATGGTGGAGTTGTATTTCTCGATGGATTCATCGATACCGGCACCGTGCGCTTTGACGATTTCCAGAAGAGAATCGCTTATGTAGTCAGTCAGCGTATCGTGAGCCATATTAGTCAGAGATTTGTAATTGACGATGATGGCAATGATGACCGCCGCTGTGATAAACAGGATCATGACGAATGAGATCTTTGCTTTGATGGAAGACAGCTTTTTCATAATATAACCTCCTGGTTGATTGTCCTATCGCGTTACTTAATCGTTTTAGTTATAATACCATATTATACGCGAAATTAATAGCTTTTTTTGATGTGAAAAGCATAATTTACTAATTGTGACAAAATAGTCAAAGCGATTTTGTGTATATTTAATAGGGATATACATAATTACACCAACTTAAACGTTTGAGCCAACTTTGGTATTGTTTTTTTAAGAAAACACTTGCCATTTGTCCCAAAACAACGTAAGCTAAATATAGGATTTTCTTGTTTAATTTTGAATAAGGGAGAATGCATAATGAAAGAAAAATTAATGGCAGTCGGGGTAGAGTACGATGAGGTGCTTAAGCGCTTTATGGGTAAAGAAGATTTTTATCTGAGAATGTTGAAGAAATTTGTGGATGATAAGAACTACGGCGGTTTGCAGCAGGCGGTTGCCGATAAAAACTGGAAGGATGCGTTTACATATGCGCACACGGTCAAGGGACTGTGCGGTAATCTCGGTCTGGGCGGAATCTTGGATTATGTGGGTCCTCTGACGGAGGAGCTGCGGAATGGGCCTTATGATGAGGAGAGCATTATGCACCATATGAGACATGCGACAAAGGCGTATGACAAGACGGTGGAAGTGATTAAGGAGTTATAAAATAGAAACATAATGTTGTGGTATGAGGGGTCTGCCGGGGGTGGGCTCCTTTTTTCTTAAAATGGATTGGGTGGTAGAAGGTGATTGATATAAACGCGGGGAGGGCAGATTGCGCAAAATGTTCTCTTGTGTCGGCTTCGGCATATGGATTTTCTAAAATATTCCGGTTAGGCTGTGACGACGGACGAAACCGCCCTTCATTCGCCATCCGGGCTCATGGCGGGCTTTTCGGGACATCCGTGTCCCGAAATTTCTGGATACTGAACGGAATATTAAGAAAATCTCATATGACTGCGCAAGACACAAGAGAACATTTTGCGCAATCTGCCTGTGAGGGTTTAGAGGCATTTTGATACCCGAAAGATAATGAAATCTTAAGAATTAACGTTGGGGGATTTAAGATTTGCACGGTATGATGAGATGAGGTGACTAATGTTAATTATACGGGAATATACGGAACGGAGTAGAGGATGGGTAAGAAAATCATGAGTATTGCATGTGTTGTGGCGGCGTTGTTTTGTCTGGGATACTGTGTGGTCGTCTTTCGGATCAAGTCAGGCAGCAGGTTTTATCTGATATGGGCGCTTGGCGGCGTGTGTTTGCTTGGAATTGCGCTTTTGCTGCATTTTAATATATGGGATAAGATTCCGCTTATATTCCGGAGGATATTTCTGGCAGCAGTGCTTATTGGCGCTGTGCTGTTTGTCATCGTAGAAGGATGTATTATAAGCAGATTTCATGATAAGGGTAAGGCGGATCTGGACTATATTATCGTGCTGGGCGCGCAGATGAAGCCGGCCGGACCGAGCGCGGTGCTTAAGTTCCGGCTGGACGCGGCTTATGATTATCTGACGGAGAATGAAGGGACGATTTGTGTCGTGTCGGGCGGACAGGGCAGCAACGAGCCCTGCACCGAAGCAGAGGGAATGTACCGGTATCTCACGGACAAGGGGATCGCGCCGGAGCGCATCCTGATGGAAGACCGTTCCACGGACACTTCGGAAAATATCGCATACAGCAAGGCGCTGATCGGGCGGACGGATGTAAGCGTGGGCATCGTCACGAACAATTTTCATGTATTTCGGGGAGTGCATCTGGCAAAGGCGGCAGGATTTCAGGATGTATGCGGCATATCGGCGCGATCTAATGTGTATTTTCAGCTGAATAACATGGTGCGGGAGTTCTTCGGGATTATGAAGGATCTGGTGTGTGGGAATCTGCGGTAGCAGAGGGAATCTTTACTTGGATTTAGACGGGCGGTGTGGTATCATAATATAAGAACAGATGACTACGGAGAAAGTAGGATAACGACAGATACGGTGAACATGAGAACGAATGATAGAGATGAGAAAAACAATAGCGTGACGTGGCGGCCGATGGCCGGATTGTTACGAAGAATACGATTGATACCGGTGTGTGTGCTGGCGGGGATACTGCTTAGCGGGTGCGGCGGGGAGCAGGTCAGTTATACGAAGCAGGGTATGGAGGCGGTGGAGGCGCTGGAATATAACGAGGCGCTGAACTGTTTTAAGAACGGACAGGAACAGGGTGAGGACGAGCGGCTTATATACCGCGGCATGGGGCTTGCCTATATGGGGCTGACGCAGTATGAGGATGCCATTGTTTATTTGGAGGCGGCGCTTCATGCCGGCAGCGGTATGGTAGGAGATGTGGATTTCGACATTAACTATTATCTTGCTACGGCCTATTATAAGAACGGGCAGGCGCAGGACGCGATCGACGCTTACAGTGCGATCTTAGCGCTGCGTCCCAGAGAAAAGGATGCGTTTTATCTGCGGGGCTGCGTGAAGCTGTCGTTGGATGATTTCGAGGGAGCACAGGCGGATTTTGACGAGGCGGTTGCTCTGGACGGCAAGAACTATGACCAGATGATCCGCATCTACATGGCGCTTGAGGAGTATGGGTATAAAGACGCGGGACTTACTTATCTGCAAAACGCTCTGTCGGAGAATGAGAAGTCGATCTCCGATTACGATATGGGGCGTATCTGCTATTATATGGGAGATTATGAGAACGCGCGCAACCGGCTGACGAATCTGAAGACGGAGACGGATTACGGAGCGGCGCTTTATCTGGGCAGAACCTATGAGGCGCTTGGGGATTATAATTATGCCTCCAGTATTTATGCCGGTTATACGGAGAATGACCAGAGCAAGGCGGAAATCTATAACCAGCTTGGGCTGTGCAGAATGCAGATGGGTGAATATGAAGCGGCGCTTGAGGCTTTTCAGGCGGCGATGAATATCGAAGATAACGGTATGCTGCAGACACTTAAGTTCAATGAGATCGTCACCTACGAATACATGCGGGATTATAAGACGGCGGCGGCGCTGATGAACAGTTATCTGCGGTCGTATCCTGACGATACAACGGCAAAACGGGAATATGAGTTTTTACAGACGAGATAAGATTGACAAGGCAATAAGGGCAATGGTACTATTTGGAAGAGAATACAGAAGCTGTGTAATAAATAGGAAGGTATGGTGACTGAATGGAGAATAGGAATACTTTCGTACGTGTGAAAGGAATTATTAAGAAGGATAACAGGTATCTTTTGATTAAGAGATGGGTGGATGACCGTATCCCAGAGCCGTTTGTCTGGGAATTTATCGATGCGGAGGTACAGCACGGAGAGGCGCCGGATGATACGGTAATTCGTGCGGTCAAAGAACTTTTATCGGTGGAAGGAACGATTGAAAGGATAGAGTATACATGGTCGAGTATGCTGGGTGATACCCAGTGTGTGGGCATAGCATATCTGTGTTCGATCAAAGAGGAGGATGAGACCAATATCATACTTACCGAAGATTATGGCGAGTGGACATGGGTGACCAAGGAAGAGTTTCCGCTCTATATCGAGAATCAGTATGTATTGCAGGATCTGGAAGGAAAAACTTTATGATCAATAAATTAGTGGATAAAATCAAAAAGACAGAGGCACCGATCGTGGTAGGGCTGGACCCTACCATGAAGTTTGTGCCGGAACATATACAGAAGAAGGCGTATGCGGAGTACGGTGAGACGATGAAAGGTGCCGCGGAGGCGATCTGGCAGTACAATAAAGTGATCGTTGACAGCATATATGACCTGATTCCGGCTGTGAAACCGCAGATTGCCATGTATGAGCAGTTCGGTATCGAGGGCTTGATCGCTTTTCAGAAGACGGTCGATTACTGTAAGCAGAAGGATCTGGTGGTGATCGGCGATATCAAGCGCGGCGATATTGGTTCTACCTCGGAAGCATATGCGGTAGGACATCTGGGACAGGTTAAGGTAGGCAGTACCATGTGCAGGGGATTTGATGAGGATTTTGTGACCGTGAATCCCTATCTGGGTTCTGACGGGGTCAGACCTTTTATCAAGGTATGTCAGGAGGAAAAGAAAGGCATTTTCGTGCTGGTTAAGACATCCAACCCCAGCAGCGGAGAACTGCAGGATAGAGTGGTGCGGACCGAAGCGGCAGAAGACGGCGGACAGGGCACGGACAGACCGGTCTATGAGATCGTGGGAGAGCAGGTGGCTGCATGGGGCGCGGAATGTATGGGTGAATCTTACAGTTACATCGGCGCTGTTGTGGGAGCGACCTATCCGGAGCAGGGCAGGATTCTGCGGGATATCATGCCGAAGGCCTATATTCTTGTGCCGGGATACGGTGCACAGGGCGGAAAAGGCGCGGATCTGGTGCATTTCTTTGACCGGGACGGGCTGGGAGCTATCGTCAACTCTTCCCGTGGCATTATCGCGGCATATCAGCAGGAGCAGTATGCAAAGTACGGTGCGGAGAATTTTGCGGACGCGTCCAGAGCGGCGGTGCTCGCCATGAAAGAGGATATCGCTCAGGCACTGGCAGGCAGAGCGTAAGAACGGGGGTAAAAATGGAGCAGTATAAGCAGGAATTTATTGGATTTATGGTGGACAGCCAGGTGTTGAAATTCGGAGATTTTACGTTGAAAAGCGGTAGGAAGTCCCCCTTTTTCATGAATGCGGGTGCCTATGTGACGGGTACACAGCTTCGCAGACTGGGGGAATATTACGCTCGGGCGATTCATGACAGGTATGGGCTGGATTTCGATGTACTGTTCGGACCGGCGTATAAGGGAATTCCGCTGTCCGTAGCGACTACGATGGCAATCAGCGAGCTGTACGGTAAGGAGATCCGTTACTGCTCCAACCGCAAAGAAGTGAAGGATCACGGAGACACAGGCATACTTCTGGGAAGCAAGCTGCAGGACGGTGACCGGGTGGTGATAATCGAGGATGTAACGACCTCCGGTAAATCCATCGAGGAAACTTTTCCGATTCTGACAAGCCAGGCGAAGGTAGAGATCAAGGGACTCATGGTTTCATTAAACCGCATGGAGCGCGGGCTGGACAGTGAGAAGAGCGCACTGGCGGAGATTCGTGAGAAGTACGGATTCGATGCGGACGCAATCGTGACGATGGAAGAGGTGGTAGAGTTCCTCTACAATAAGCCTTACAAAGGCAGCGTATATATTGACGATACATTAAAAGGTGCAATCGACGTATACTATGAACAGTATGGAGCAATTTCCTAGTGCAGCGTTTCGAAATGGAGGAAAATATGGAAGAGAGAACCTATAAGACGATGGGCGGTTCCGGCGCGCTCAACATTGCAGTCGGTGTAGTTTCATTGGTGGTCGGCGTGGCAAGCGGAGTACTCCTGATCATCAGCGGCGCCAAGCTTTTGGCAGGACGAAGCAAGATCTTATTCTGAAAAGAAGAACTAAGGACAAATGGGTGTTTTCGGGACGGACGAAGATACCCATTTCCATCTTTCTAAGCGCTGTGGATGTATTTCCATAAGAGCGGCGGACAGATGGGTGTAAGGGGTAATTATGTCAAAGAAAAACAGTTACATGTTTACAAACAAACAGCATACACAGAAGGGGATCATGTCCACGATTCTGGGAGTGATCTCGCTTATAACGCTGGCTTATGCCATTGTCATGAGCTATCTTAAGGCGGGGAATATTCCCAGACAGTACGGCGCGGCGGCGATGTTAGTCATGATCTTTGCCTTTGTGGGGATCCTGCTGGGAGTGCTTGCCAAGACGGAGAAGGATAAATTCTATCTTTTTGCTTATCTGGGTATCACGCTCAATGTGCTTGTTCTTGTCGTGATCAGTGTGATTCTGTATGCCGGTGCGTATTTATAATAAAGAAAAGAGGATGATGTAATGGAAGACATTTATATTTCGGAAGCGGACAGAGACGATCTGGAAAGGGAGCGGTATGCGCTGGCAATGGAACGGATCAGGGAAATACCGAATGAGTCAATCTATGAGGAAAAAGAACAGGCATATTTTGGTCGTATGGCTGAGTTTGTACTGCTGGCGGATCGTGCATGGAATATCGTGGAGAGCGGCAGACTGCGGCAGATGAGTCTGGAAGAACTGCAGGAGTTCAACCGGGAATTGTATGCCGATATTTTACCGGAGCATTATGACGCGAGCTACGGCAATCCTGATTATGCGGTGGATTGTCTGGGTGAGTCGATTGGAAAAATGTTTTCATTTCTCTACGCGGAACTGCGGGGGATGATTCCGGCGGCGTTTGAGCAGAATCGCTTTGATATGGTGATACGGGCAGAGCTGCTTCTGGAAGTCTATCAGGCGTTTGAGGGTGAGACGCAGGAACAGGATGGCATGCCGAAGGAGGAAGCACTACAGCAGATTCTGTACTGGTATGTGAGTGATTATTACGAACCGGCATCGCTGGAACGGACGGCAGGAATGCTGTGCCCGGACAAGGATTTCGCATATCGCATCGTGATGGAGAGTGATCTGTCTGATCTGCGGTATCTCTATTATTACGGGGAATATGTCACGGACAATGAACTGAAAACTGCCGCCCATCTGAATGAGATGCCGGCCGAGAGAGTGAAGCTGTTAGCCGACACATATACGGAAGGATATCGTATCGGATTTCAGGTCGGCAATAAGGATATCTCTATCAAGAAAACGGTGAATATCCGCTATGCGCTGGGTTTTGAGCGGATGATCCGAGAGGCTGTTCTTAATTTTGACCAAATCGGTCTACAAACCACGATCTATCGCGCGGGCACAAATATTTTCCAGGGCAGAAGCGTAGATAAGAACGGATTCTTCGGCGCGAACCCGAATAAACAGTTTGATTATGACCACAGGGAAGATCAGGCACTTGTGCTGGATAAACAACTGGCGGAGCGGAAGCTTAACTGCATGAAGAATGCCTATGAGCAGTATCGGGCACAGGCGGCAGTATTCGGCGGTCCCGCGGTTGCGGAGATCTTCGGTGAGAAGCCTTTCGTGCCGCAGACGAAGAAGACGGCATACAGACTGACGCCGAAGCAGCAGAAGCTTTCCGTAGAGTATGCGGTTAAGGCAGGGGCATTGCAGAATGAATATATTCCCGGTGAGGAGAGAAGCTTTACGATCATCGCCTTCCCGGTACCGGACATCGGAGAGCGGTATGAGGAGATATTCGATGACATCGTTCGCATCAACACATTGGATTATAAATTGTATCAGGGAATCCAGCAGAAGATCATAGATGCGCTGGACCTTGGATTGACTGCGAGAGTCATTGGCAGCGGAGACAACAGGACAGATTTGACGATCCGTCTGCACAGACTGGCAGATCCCGACAAGGAGACAAATTTCGAGAACTGTGTGGCGGATGTGAATATTCCGGTGGGCGAGGTATTCACTTCCCCGATGTTGACCGGCACGGACGGTACCCTGCACGTGACAAGAGTCTTCCTGAACGGACTGGAATATAAGGATATGTGGCTGAAGTTCACAGACGGTATGGTGACGGATTACGGCTGTGCCAATTTCCCGACGGAGGATGAAAATCGCAAATATATCAAGGATAATGTGCTGTTTCACCATGATTCGCTTCCGCTGGGCGAGTTTGCCATCGGTACCAATACTACTGCCTATGTGGTGGCGCGTAAGTACGGGATAGAGGATAAGATGCCGATTCTGATTGCAGAGAAGACGGGACCGCATTTTGCAGTGGGGGATACCTGCTATTCCCATGCGGAGAATGTACGGGTGTATAATCCGGACAGAAAGGAGATCGTTGCGAAGGATAACGAAGTGTCAGTTTTACGTGACACGGATGTCAACAAGGCATATTTCCAGTGTCACACGGATATTACGATACCTTATGATGAGCTGGGAGAGTTGTCAGTGTTGACTGAAACGGGAGAGACGATTTCGATTATCCGGGACGGTCAATTCGTTCTGGAGGGGTGCGAGGAGCTGAACCGTGCTTTTGGGGAGAATATACTATAAAAGATAGTTGCGCTCTGACGGAAAAAATAGTACACTGATTATGGGTATTAATCCGCGTTGCCACAAGATGTTGTGGTAGGGAAGCTAAGGAGGAAATGACAGATGGCACAGGTAGGTATTGTGATGGGCAGCGATTCCGATATGCCCGTTATGGCTAAGGCGGCAGATTTACTGGAAGATCTCGGCATATCTTACGAGATGTCGATTATATCGGCGCACAGAGAACCGGATGTGTTCTATGAGTACGCGAAGAGTGCGGAGAGTAAAGGTTTCAAGGTGATCATCGCAGGCGCCGGTAAGGCGGCACACCTGCCCGGTATGTGCGCTGCGATCTTTCCGATGCCGGTTATCGGCGTACCCATGAAGACTTCCGATCTGGGAGGGGTGGATTCTCTGTATTCCATCGTGCAGATGCCCTCCGGCATACCGGTAGCCACGGTGGCCATCGGCGGTGGACAGAATGCGGGTATTCTGGCGGCGAAGATACTCGCCACATCCGATCCTGCGCTGCTGCAGAGACTGAAAGATTATACCCAGAGCCTGAAGGCAAGCGTGCAGAAGAAAGACGCGAAGCTGCAGGAAGTGGGATACAGAAATTATATGGCGGACTAAATTATAGAAATACAGTAACTGTTCAGAAGGAGCTTCGTAGCTGTGAAGAACAGGGCTCTGAACAGTTACGAAATACAATGGAGGTAAGGTATGGATTACAAGACAGCGGGTGTCGATATCGAAGCCGGTTATCGGTCGGTAGAATTAATGAAGAAACACGTAAAGGAAACAATGAGACCGGAAGTGTTAGGCGGACTGGGCGGCTTTTCGGGAGCTTTCTCCATGGACAAGATCAAGCAGATGGAGCATCCGGTGCTCCTGTCGGGGACGGACGGCGTCGGCACGAAGATCAAGCTGGCGTTTCTTATGGATAGGCATGATACGGTGGGAATTGACTGTGTGGCGATGTGTGTCAACGATGTGGTGTGCGCGGGCGGAGAACCGCTGTTTTTCTTAGACTATATCGCATGTGGCAAGAATTATCCGGAGAAGATCGCGTCCATAGTCAGCGGTGTCGCCGAGGGGTGTAAGCAGGCGGGCGCGGCGTTGATCGGCGGCGAGACGGCGGAACACCCGGGACTGATGCCGGAGGATGAGTATGATCTGGCCGGTTTTGCAGTAGGCGTGGTGGATGAGAAGGATCTGATCACAGGCGAGCAGATCGAACTGGGGGATACCCTGATCGGTATCGCGTCTTCCGGTGTACACAGTAACGGCTTCTCTCTGGTACGCAAAGTATTTGAGATGACGAAAGAGAGTCTGGATACCTATTATGAGGAACTTAATATGACGCTGGGAGAGGCGCTTCTTACGCCCACCAGAATCTATGTGAAGGCGCTGCAGTCCGTACGCAGTGCAGGCGTGACCATCAAGGGGTGCAGCCACATTACCGGCGGCGGCTTCTATGAGAACATTCCGAGAATGCTGCCGGAGGGCGTGACGGCCGTGGTACATAAAGACAGCTATCCGGTACTTCCCATCTTCCGGTTATTACAAAAGACCGGTAATCTGGATGAAAAGATGATGTACAATACTTACAACATGGGGCTTGGCATGATTCTGGCGGTAGATTCCGCAGATGCGGACAAGACGCTTGCCGCGCTGAAGGAAGCCGGCGAGACGGCGTATATCGTCGGAGAGACGGAGTCTGGAAGCAGAGAAGTTATTATTAAATAGGGAAAAGAGGCAAAAGCGATGCTCAAGATAGTGGTATGTGTGTCCGGAGGCGGCACGAATTTACAGGCGATCATTGACGGTGTGCATGCAGGATCAATTCCAAATGTAGAGATTCTGCGTGTAATCAGCAATAACAGGAATGCTTACGCACTGGAACGCGCAAAGCAGGCAGGGATCGAAGGAATCTGCGTTTCTCCCCATGATTATCCGGATCGGGAACAGTTCAATGAAGCGCTGCATAAGGCGGTAGACGAGGTCAGCCCGGATCTGATCGTGCTGGCAGGATTTCTGGTAGTGCTCCCGCCGCAGCTGATTAAAGAATACGAGAACAAGATCATTAACATTCATCCGTCTCTTATCCCCTCCTTCTGCGGTAAGGGGTATTACGGACTGAAAGTACATGAGGCGGTGTTGGAGCGGGGCGTGAAAGTAACCGGCGCCACGGTGCATTTCGTGGATGAGGGCACGGACACGGGACCGATCATCATGCAGAAGGCGGTGCAGGTCTTACAGAGAGACACGCCGGAGACTCTGCAGCAGCGTGTGATGGAAGAGGCGGAGTGGGTGATTCTGCCCTGGAGTCTGGCGCTGATTGCCGCGGGTGCGGTGACGGTTGTTGACGGACGGGTACAGATCGCGGAGTGATGTGCCGCGTACAATGCAGATAAATCGGAAAGGCATAGGATATCAAGATGAAAGTATTAATCGTAGGAAGCGGCGGCAGGGAACATGCGATAGCTGCCAGCGTGGCGAAGAGTCCGAGGGTGGATAAGATCTACTGTACGCCGGGGAACGCGGGCATCGGACAGATTGCGGAGTGTGTGCCCATCGGCGCCATGGAATTTGATAAGATCGTGGAGTTTGCCAAGGAGCAGGCTATCGACCTGACCATCGTCGGCATGGATGATCCGTTAGTAGGCGGCCTGGTGGATGAGATGGAGGCGGCGGGACTGCGCGTCTTCGGACCGAGGAAGAATGCGGCGATCTTAGAGGGAAGCAAGGCATTTTCCAAGGATTTGATGAAAAAATATAATATTCCTACGGCGGCATATGAGAATTTTGACGATCCGCAGGCGGCTCTGGTCTATCTGGAAACAGCGAAGATGCCTGTAGTTCTGAAAGCCGACGGGCTGGCTCTGGGTAAGGGCGTACTGATTTGCCAGACTTTGGAGGAGGCAAAGGAAGGCGTCAGAACGATCATGGAGGATAAGAAGTTCGGTGCGGCAGGCAACCGCATGGTCATAGAGGAATTCATGACGGGACGAGAAGTTTCCGTACTTTCCTTTGTAGACGGCAGGACAATCAGGATCATGTCCTCAGCGCAGGATCACAAACGGGCACAGGACGGTGACCGAGGACTCAATACGGGCGGTATGGGTACATTCTCTCCGAGTCCCTTCTATACGGAAGAAGTGGATGCTTTCTGCAAGGAACATATTTATCAGGCGACGGTGGATGCCATGGCGGCGGAGGGACGGCCTTTCCACGGAGTAATCTTCTTCGGGCTGATGCTGACGCAGGACGGGCCCCGTGTGCTGGAATATAATGCCAGATTCGGAGATCCCGAGGCGCAGGTGGTGCTGCCGCGCATGAAAAACGATATTATTGAGGTTGCTGAGGCGTGTATTGACGGCACGCTGGATCAGATCGACCTGCAGTTCGAGGATAATGCGGCGGTCTGTGTTGTGCTGGCATCCGAAGGGTATCCGGTTTCCTATGAGAAGGGATTTTTGATCAATGGGTTGGAGCGGTTTGTCGGCAGTGACGATTATTACTGTTTCCATGCGGGAACGAAACAGACAGAACAGGGAATCGTGACTAACGGTGGGCGCGTGCTGGGTGTTACCGCGAAGGGGAAGGATCTGAAAGAAGCGCGTGCCAACGCCTATGAAGCAACCAAATGGATCAGCTTCGATAACAAATATATGAGGAACGATATCGGCAAAGCCATTGATGAAGCATAAAGGGGTGTAAAAGAAGGGAGAGGAGTATTTCCATGAGCAGTAGGGAGGAAAAGGCTGAAAATCTCAGAAGGGAGCTGCTGGACCTGCAGAATTATAACAGACCTACGATATGCCGGGAATGCGGCGGGGTCATGGTTTATAAAGGGTGCGGAGAGTTCCGGTGCGAGGATTGCAATTATCAGGAGTACGACGATTATGGTAAAGTGCGCAATTATATCGAGAAGCATGCGGGCGCGACGGCCGCGCAGGCATCTGATGCTACGGGAGTGTCGCAGAAGGCAATCAGGGATATGCTTAAGGAAGAAAGGCTGGAGATCGCGCCTAATTCCAATGTATTTCTGACTTGTGAGATCTGCGGGTCGGCGATTCGTTTCGGAAAATACTGCGCTAAGTGTGAGACGGCATATCACAGAGCTATAGAGGAGAAAACGAGAGCTTCCAGAAATATTAATCTGTCCGGTTTCAGCGCAGAGAGACCTAAGGGTGAGGAAGGCTCTAAGCGGTTTACAAGAGAACAGTAGTAAGACAGACAAAGGGAGAAAAGATATGGCACAGAACAGAAGAGATATCAGAGCGATCTGTGGGCGCATCCTGCGGGGGATGGTGGCGGTAGCCGGCATTGTCTCCATATTATGGTGCCATCCGCTGATCAGTCTGGCGGATTCCACGGGCACGGTTAAAGTGGATTCCGTTAAGATACGTGAGAAAGCGGACGCGACAAGCGAAGTCATCGGCAGCGCCTCAAGAGGCGCGAAGGTTTCGATCCGGGAGGAAGCACAGGATTCCGCCGGCGCACTGTGGTATCAGGTAGCCATCGACGCAAATAAGACAGGGTATATTCGGGCGGATATGATCGACAAGGAGGCCGGCGATAGTTCTTCTCAGAACGCGGCTTCGAATGACACTGGTGATGCCGGTACAGCGTCCGGTGACGGGCAGACACCGTCGGGCGCGACGGTACAGCCTCATGAGCCCATGGATGCACAGTATGCATCTGTTCACGTGGAAGCGATCAAGGTAAGATCGGCGCCGTCCACAAACGATACGGTAGTAGACAGACTGACTGAAAATGCACAGGTAGTTATCAGCGGAAAGTCCGAGGGAAGTGACGGTAAAGACTGGTATTACGTTACTTTTACCGGAACCGGTAACGTGGAGAAGACAGGGTTTATCCGCTCGGATCTTCTGACATTGGGAGATATGGTTCCCGTATCAGAAGAGGAGGAGCAGCCGCAGGAACCGGAACAGCCGCAGGAGACACAGCGTCCCGTGAATAATGACTACGAGTTGATCTATGAATCGGAGCCGGACGGTTCCTATGCGTGGTATTTGTATGATCACACACAGGGTGGCAGTGATAAGAAGAGAGTAGATCAGATATTGGCAGCGGCGAATATGCAGCCGGAGGATACGGAGGAGGAAGCGAAGACGCTTGTAAAGCAGCGGATCGCGATTGTCGCGCTGGTGGTTCTGGCCGTGTTGCTGATCATCGCGGTGATCATTATGGCGTTGAAGCTGCGTGATGTGTATTACGAGGATTATGAGGACGACGAAGAGGACGAGGAAGAACCGGAGACGGAAGGAATGTCCAGACGCAGACAGCGTGCGGAGGAAGATGAAGCGCCGCAGGAGAGAAGGCGTGACTCTCAGACGGATGCAAGGACGGCGCGTAGCGGAAGACGGGAAGCGAGAGAGGATGAAGAGTTGCCTCGCAGACGGCGTTCGCAGGAAGCGGAAGAGCCGTCCAGCAGACGCAGAAGGCGTTCGGAGGACGAGGAGGATGCTGAGACAGAACAACGTCAGGCACGCAGACGGCAGGCACGCGACGAGAGAGAGGAAGAGACTGCGGCAGCAAACGCCCCCAAGCGTAAGACGAAGAATTTTCTGCTGGATGATGATGAATTCGAGTTTGAGTTCTTAAGTATGGACGACAGGGAATGATGGTAGGAGAATGAATGTTCATTGAGATAGATTTTAACAGTGATGAAGCTATATATATGCAGCTGCGCAACCAGATCATCTTAGGAATTGCTACGGCGCAGTTTCAGGAAGGGGATATGCTCCCTTCCGTCAGACAACTGGCGGATACTATCGGTATCAATATGCATACGGTCAACAAAGCGTATACCGTGCTGAAACAGGAGGGATACGTGAAGGTAGACCGCAGGAGAGGCGCCATGATCGCGATCGACATCAACAGGATGCAGGCGCTTGACGAGGTGCGCAGGGAATTGCAGGTGACGCTGGCGAAAGCAAGTTGTAAGAATATTTCCAGAGAAGAAGTACATGCTCTTATAGATGAAATATATGAAGACTATGGGAAAGGAATGGATTACTGATGCAGCCACAATTTACAGATAAGGCGAAAGCCGCTTTAATGCTTGCGGAGAGGGCAGCCAGAAGTCTGAGGCAGAGCTATGTGGGAAGCGAACATATCCTGTTAGGCCTGCTGCGAGAGAATACGGGGGTTGCAGCCACGGTTTTACAAAATAACGGCGTGGATGTGGTGCAGTTGAAAGAGATGATCAAGGATCTGATTGCGCCTGAGAGTTCTGTTCTGATTTCAGAGCGGGACGGCTATTCTCCGCGGGCGCAGAGCATTCTGGACGAAGCCCATAGGCAGGCGGAGCGTTTTCACAGCGATAAGACGGGCACAGAGCATATTCTGCTGGCACTGTTAAAAGAGGGAGAGAACGTGGCGGTCAGACTGCTTAACACCATGGGTATCTCCGTGCAGAAACTGTATGTGGATGTGCTGGTGGCAATGGGCGAGGACGGCGCTTTGTATAAGGAAGATCTGGGGAAGAAGCAGGGCAAAAAGAAGGGCTCGACTTCTACGTTGGATCAGTACAGCCGTGATCTGACGGCGCTGGCGAGAGAAGGTAAGCTGGACCCCGTGATCGGCAGGGAAGAAGAGATTACCCGGGTGATTCAGATCTTAAGCCGCAGAACCAAGAACAATCCTTGTCTGATTGGAGAACCGGGCGTAGGAAAGACTGCCGTGGTAGAAGGATTGGCGGCACGGATCGTTACAGGCGACGTGCCTTTTACCGTACAGAATAAAAGGGTACTGACACTGGATTTGTCCGGTATGGTAGCCGGAAGTAAATACAGAGGAGAATTTGAGGAGAGGATCAAGAAGGTCATACGGGAAGTGATCGAGGATGGCAATGTGGTTCTTTTCCTCGATGAGATGCATACGATCATCGGCGCGGGCGGCGCGGAGGGCGCTATCGATGCCTCTAATATACTGAAGCCTTCTCTGGCCAGGGGAGAGATTCAGTTAATCGGGGCTACCACGATCGCGGAGTATCGTAAATATGTGGAGAAAGATGCGGCATTGGAACGGAGATTCCAGCCTGTGACGGTGGAGGAACCTACCGTGGAGGAAGCTGAAAACATCCTCCGGGGTGTCGCCCATAAATATGAGGAGCACCACCGTGTCACGATTACTGGGGAGGCGATCAGCGCTGCGGTAGCGCTTTCCAACAGATATATTAATGACCGGAATCTGCCGGATAAAGCCATCGATCTGATCGATGAGGCGGCTGCTGCTGTGCGTCTTAACGTGACCGGACAACCGGATAAGCTGCGGGAACTTTCGGAGGAGATCAAGAAGATCGATCTGCAGATCGAGCGTTCCATCCGCATGGAGGCTTTCACGCAGGCGGCGGAGCTGAAGAAGAAGCAGAGTGATTGTATCAGGAAGTATGACCGGATCATCAAGCGCATGGAGAAGGAAGAAGCGAAGCGCACCTATGTGGTGGGTGAGAATGAGATCGCGGAGGTAGTGGCGCTCTGGACGAAGATTCCGGTAAAGAAGCTGGCCGAGAAAGAGAGTGAGCGTCTGTTAAAGCTGGAGTCCATATTGCACAAGCGTGTGATCGGACAGGAGGAAGCAGTGACAGCTGTCGCCAAGGCAATGAGAAGAGGACGGGTAGGGCTGCAGGACCCCAACCGCCCCATCGGTTCATTCCTGTTTCTGGGACCTACAGGCGTGGGCAAGACGGAGTTAAGCAAGGCGCTGGCGGAAGCGATGTTTGGTTCGGAAAATGCGTTGATCCGTGTAGATATGTCGGAATATATGGAAGGGCATTCCGTGTCCAAGATGATTGGCTCGCCGCCGGGATACGTGGGCTTTGAGGATGGCGGTCAGTTGTCGGAGAAGGTGCGGAGAAATCCGTATTCTGTCGTACTTTTCGATGAAATCGAGAAGGCACATCCGGATGTATTCAATGTGCTTTTGCAGGTATTGGATGACGGACATATCACCGATTCCAAGGGCAGGAAGGTCAGCTTCAAGAACACTATCCTGATTATGACTTCCAATGCGGGAGCACAGAGGATCATTGATCCTAAGAATCTCGGTTTTGGTGCACAGACGACGAAAGAGCAGGATTATGATAAGATGAAGTCGGGTGTGATGGAAGAGGTGAAGCGTCTTTTCAAACCGGAATTCATCAATCGTATTGATGAGATCATGGTATTCCATCCGCTGCAGAGAGAGGATATGAAGAAGATCGTCACACTGCTTGCGCAGAATCTGGTGAAACGGTGCAGAGAGCAGATGGAGATCGAGCTTGTCATTACACCGTCCGTCAAGGATTGGCTGATCGAGAAGCATATGGATGCCAAGATGGGCGCAAGACCCATGAAGCGTGCCATACAGTCGGAGATCGAGGACGCACTGGCGGAAGAGATACTTCGGGGCAGTGTCAAACAGGGCGATCGGGTTTCGGCCGGGCTTAAGAATAAGAAAATCGTATTTACCGTACGCGATGATAAATAAAAGGCAAGGACTTAGGAGGAGAAGACAATGGCTGTAGTAGAGGAATTACTGCGAACAGAGGAGAACGGAGCGATCAGCTTCGGCAATTATAAGCTGGAGACGAAAGCAAAGCTGGAGAATTACGAACACGGCGGTGACTTATATAAGGTTAAGACTTATAAGGAACTGACGAAACTGGAGAAGAACGGCATGTTCGCCTATGAGTCACAGCCCGGAACGAGCGTGATCGATTTTAAGGAGACGGAGGACGGCGTTACTTTCACCGTGGAGGCAGACGAGGATACACAGATCACCGTCGGACTGGAAGAGGATACGGAGTACAGCGTTACCGTAGGGGATACGAATATCGGTAAGATGAAGACGAACTTGAGCGGCAAGCTGAGCATCAGCGTGGAGCTGGAGCATGCAGGTGAGATCGCGGTTAAGATTGTGAAGAATGGCTAAGAGCAAGACAGGGACAGTGTTTTACTGTCAGAATTGCGGACATGAATCTTCTAAGTGGGTCGGACAGTGTCCCGCCTGCAAAGAGTGGAACAGTATGGTGGAGGAGAAGGTACCGGCAAGAACCGGCGGCGCATCCCGCGGCATCGGAGGCGGTGCGGTGCGTGGCGTAAAGGCGGCGGAGCCTTCTAATCTGTCGGAGGTGAGCATACAGGAAGAAGAACGTATGCAAACCCGCATAGCGGAACTGGACAGAGTGCTGGGCGGCGGTATCGTGCCCGGCTCGCTTACGTTGGTGGGAGGCGATCCCGGTATCGGTAAATCCACGCTGCTATTGCAGGTATGCCGGATGATGGCGGCTGACGGGAGGAAGGTTCTGTATATTTCCGGGGAGGAATCCCTGCGGCAGATCAAGTTAAGGGCCAACAGGCTGGGAGATTTCTCGGACAATCTGCTCTTGCTGTGTGAGACGAGTCTTGAAGTCGTGGAGCGGACGATCCGCAGTGTCATGCCCGATATCACGATTATCGATTCTATCCAGACAATGTATCATGAGGAAATATCGTCCGCACCCGGAAGTGTGTCGCAGGTGCGGGAATCCACAAATATTCTGTTACAGCTTGCCAAAGGACTTAACGTATCCGTCTTTATCGTGGGACATGTGACGAAAGAGGGAACGGTAGCGGGTCCGAGAGTGCTGGAGCATATGGTGGATACGGTGCTCTATTTCGAGGGAGACAGACATGCTTCCTACCGCATTCTGCGCGGAGTGAAGAACCGTTTCGGATCCACCAATGAGATCGGTGTGTTTGAGATGAAGGAGGAAGGACTGATTGAGGTCAAAAATCCTTCGGAGTTTATGTTGAGCGGCAGACCGGAGGGTGCAAGCGGCTCCGTCGTGTCATGTTCCATGGAAGGGACAAGACCGATTCTTTTAGAGATTCAGGCGCTGGTATGCCACAGTAATTTCGGCATTCCGAGGAGACAGGCCATCGGCACGGATTTTAACAGGGTAAATCTTCTGATGGCGGTATTGGAGAAAAGGCTGAATCTTCAGATGTCCGACTGCGACGCCTATGTGAATCTGACCGGCGGAATCCGTATCGTAGAGCCGGCCATCGATCTGGGAATAGCCATGGCGATTGTATCCAGTTTCAAGAACCGCGTGATCGACGATAGGACCATTGCCTTCGGAGAGATCGGATTAAGCGGCGAGGTACGCGGTGTTTCCATGGTAGGGCAGAGAGTAGCGGAAGCTGCCAAGCTGGGATTTACCACTTGTATTATACCGAAATCCGGCATCGAACAGGTGAAGCCCATAGCGGGAGTGAAGATGATCGGAGTGAGATCCGTGCGGGATGCGATCGATTTGATCTGACAAGATAGAAATTAGGAAAGTGAATGAGATCTTTCGCGGTTTTTTTAGGATAAATGTAACAGAAATGTAACAAAAATATGAATAAATTTAATATTTTATGTTTTTTGTATACCCAAATATGGATTTTTGTGATAGGATATATAAAATATGTTATAGTGCTATAGATATGTGATAACAAATTATGGGTTCTTATGGGATAAACAGGGGTGTTACCGTGAACCCGGACGAAGGAGTCACTTATGGACAAGCAGGTACAGGATTCTCAGGAAGAGCAGCAGAATGAGAATCCGACAGATAAAAAGTCACGCAGAATCAAGAATATTCCGCTTCTGATCGTGGAGGTCTGTCTGCTCCTTATTGCAGTCGGAGTCATGTATGTAGTGGTAACTACGACGGATGAAGTCGAGCGCAAGACGATCGATAAGGAAAAGATTACGATCAATGAAGAGATTGCGGAGATCAAGCAGACAGAGGAGACGGAGCAGACTGTCAAAGGATATTATAATATCGCCCTGTTCGGCGTGGATTCCAGAAACGGAGACCTTGGTAAGGGAAACAGAAGCGATACGATCATCATTGCGAGTATCAATCAGGATACGAAAGAGATCAAGCTGATATCCGTATTCCGTGATACTTTCCTGAATCTGGGCAATGATTCTTACAACAAATGTAATGCGGCATATGCACAGGGCGGGCCGGAACAGGCGATCAGTATGTTGAATGCCAATCTGGATCTTGATATTACCGATTATGTGACCGTAGGATTCGGCGGATTGATCGATTCGGTCAATGCACTGGGTGGCATCGAGATGGAGGTCACGAATGCGGAGATCTCACATTTGAATAATTATCAGCTGACCATGGCGGAGGAGCTGAACGTGGATTATATACCGGTGGAACACAGCGGCAAACAGCTCCTGAACGGCATGCAGGCCACGGCTTATTGCAGAATACGCTATACTAAGGGCGATGATTTCAGACGTGCAGAGCGGCAGAGAGACGTGCTGATGGCTATGATGGAGAAAGCAAAACGTGCTTCTGTAGGCGAGTTGACTGATATGGTTAACGCAATACTGCCGGAGGTGGAGACTTCTCTCGGCGTGAATGATATCTTGAGTGTATTGGGCGGTGTAGCGGGTTATAGCGTAGTCACCAGCGACGGATTTCCTTTTGAGGATAACAGAGTCGGTGTTAACGTAGGCAGTAAAGGAAGCTGTGTCGTTCCGATTGATCTGGAAGAGAACGTGATAGAACTGCATAGCATCTTATATCCGGAGACGGACTATAAACCGTCTAAGCGAGTGATCGGTATCAGCGATGAAATTGAGTCGTTGACGGCAGAATACAGATAAAAACAGGAAACCTAAGACAGCAGCCGGGGGAAAAGCCCGACTGCTGTCTGTGCGCGTAAGCAGAATGTGTGCCTTATTTTTGTATCGGAGAATAACAGTCCGGAGTGTCCGGGCACAGTAATTGATAACAGAGAGGTCATGACGACATGAAGAAGCTATTGGTTTATTTAAATGATTATAAGAAGGAGACAGTTCTGGCGCCTCTTTTTAAAATGTTGGAGGCGACATTTGAGCTGTTTGTACCGCTTGTTATGGCGGCGATCATTGACCAGGGTATCGGCGGCAGCGATGTTCCTTATGTGCTGCGTATGGGCGGGCTGCTCATATCGCTTGGCGTGATCGGGCTGGTCTGTTCCATCACGGCGCAGTATTATGCGGCCAAGGCGGCAGTGGGATTCTCCACGAAACTGAAACATGCGTTATTTGAACACATTCAGGGACTTTCTTTTACGGAGATCGATACGCTGGGAACTTCCACGATGATCACGCGTATGACCTCCGATGTGAATCAGGCGCAGAACGGAGTCAATATGGTACTGCGTCTCTTCCTGCGGTCGCCGTTTATTGTCTTCGGCGCTATGATCATGGCATTTACCATAGATGTGAAGGCAGCGTTTATCTTTGTCGTAACGATTCCGCTGTTATCCGTGGTAGTCTTCGGCATTATGATGCTGACCATGCCCATGTATAAGAAAGTGCAGGCAGGGCTGGACAGCGTGCTGGGAGCCACAAGGGAGAATCTTACGGGAGCGCGTGTGATACGTGCTTTTAACAAGGAGCAGGAGGAGATCGACGCCTTCGAGGAAAAGAACAGCGCGTTAGCGCATATGCAGCTTTTCGTCGGGAAATTATCTGCGTTGACTAATCCGGTCACCTATATTATCATCAATGCCGCAACCATTATATTGCTGTATACCGGAGCGGTGCGGGTAGACGAGGGAACGATCACACAGGGTCAGGTGGTGGCGTTAGTCAATTATATGTCACAGATCCTGATCGAGCTGGTCAAGCTGGCGAATCTGATCATCACGATCACAAAGGCGCTTGCCTGTGCCAACCGGATACAGGGCGTGTTCGAGATTGAGTCCAGTATGGAGTGGGCACAGAAATTGACCGATACGGTTCAGTCCGAAAGCGGTATGCTGGCAGAGGACGGCAAAGCGGTGGCGAGGCAGCAGGCGGCAGATTATATAGTAGAATTTGACCATGTACACTTAATGTACGCCGGGGCGGGTGCGGAATCCTTGTCAGATCTGGATTTCCGTGTGAAAAAAGGAGAGACGGTAGGAATCATCGGCGGAACGGGATCGGGAAAATCTTCCCTCGTGCATATGATTCCGCGATTCTATGACGCCACACAGGGGTGCGTCAGAGTAGAAGGCAGGGATGTGCGGGAATATACAATGGAAGAGCTGCGTCAGAAAGTGGGTATCGTGCCTCAGAAGGCGGTTCTGTTCCAAGGGACGATCAGAGACAATCTGCTGTGGGGCAAGCAGGATGCCACGGAGGAAGAGCTGTGGCAGGCGGTAGAGACCGCACAGGCTAAGGAATTCGTAGAGCAGAAGGAAGGAAAGCTGGATGCACCCGTGGCGCAGTCGGGAAGGAACCTGTCAGGCGGACAGAGGCAGCGTCTGACCATAGCAAGGGCGCTTGTGGGAAGACCCGACATTCTGATTCTGGACGACAGTGCGTCGGCGCTGGACTATGCTACGGATGCGGCGCTTCGACAGTCGATCCGGAACATGGAAGGAGATATGACGGTCTTTATCGTGTCGCAGCGGGCATCCTCCATCCGCCATGCGGATCAGATCATCGTGCTGGAGGACGGGGAAGTAGCGGATATCGGTACGCATGACGAGCTGCTTGCGAGGTGCAGCGTTTATCAGGAGATATACTATTCACAGTATTCTAAGGAGAAGGAGGCGTAGATATGGCAGCAGGAGAAGGAAAGGGCAGTCAGAAGGCGACTCTTGTGAAAGTGTTACATTATATCAGGAAATATTGGATCTATCTGGCGCTGTCCATTGTGATGGCGGCAGTTACCGTGACGTTGACACTCTATTTGCCGATATTGACCGGAAGGGTCATCGATCTGATTCTGGATAAGGGAATGGTAGATTTTGCGGGCGTATTTCAGATTCTGCAGAAGATGGCAGTGGTGATCGCCGTTACGGCGGCGGCTCAGTGGGTTATGAATGTCTGCAATAACAAGATGGCTTATCGCATCGTGCAGGATATCAGGGACGAGGCTTTTCGCAAGATCGAGATTCTGCCGCTTAAGTATATCGACGGACATTCTTACGGCGAAGTGGTGAGCCGGGTCATCGCCGATGTGGATCAGTTCTCGGACGGTCTGCTGATGGGATTTACCCAGTTCTTCACGGGAGTCATCACGATCCTCGGTACGCTGGGATTCATGCTCAGTGTCAATGTGGGCATCACGGGCGTGGTGGTGCTTATTACGCCGTTATCTTTCCTGGTGGCGGCTTTTATCGCGAAGAAAACTTATACCATGTTCCATGTACAGTCCCAGACACGGGGAGAGCAGACTGCGCTGATCGAGGAGATGATCGGCAACCAGAAGGTGGTGCAGGCTTTTTCCCATGAGGATGAGGCGCTGGAAGAATTTGACGAGATCAACGACAGATTAGGAAAATGTTCCTTGAAGGCGATCTTCTATTCGTCGATCACCAATCCGGCCACGAGATTCGTTAACAATCTGGTCTATGCGGGTGTGGCGGTGACGGGTGCGGTCTTTGCGATTAAAGGCGGGATCAGTGTGGGACAGTTGTCCTGCTTCTTAACTTATGCGAATCAGTACACCAAACCTTTTAATGAGATATCGGGTGTGGTAACGGAACTGCAGAACGCCCTTGCCTGTGCGGCGAGAATCTTCGAGCTGATCGAGGAGGAGCCGCAGGTTCTGGACAGTGAGGGAGCGGTCGTTTTGGAGAACGTGGATGGCAGAGTGGACCTGCAGCATGTTGACTTCTCCTATGTGCCGGATAAGAAACTGATAACAGACTTTAATCTGTCGGTGCGGGCGGGACAGCGAGTGGCGATCGTCGGGCCCACGGGCTGCGGCAAGACCACGGTCATCAATCTGCTGATGCGCTTCTACGATGTGCAGTCCGGTAAGATCTGCGTGGATGATCAGGATATCCGTGATGTGACCAGAAGCAGTCTGAGGGATAATTACGGCATGGTGCTGCAGGAGACATGGCTGAAATCAGGAACGATCAGAGACAACATTGTGATGGGCAAACCGGAGGCGACGCAGGAAGAGATCATTGCCGCTGCGAAAGCGTCCCATGCCCACAGCTTTATCAAGCGTCTGCCGCAGGGGTATGACACGGTGATCGGCGAAGATGGAGGCAGTCTCTCCCAGGGACAGAAACAGCTTCTGTGCATTACGAGAGTTATGCTGTGCCTGCCGCCTATGCTGATTCTGGATGAGGCGACGTCTTCCATTGATACGAGAACGGAGATCAGAATACAGAAAGCCTTTGCAACCATGATGCAGGGCAGAACCAGTTTCATCGTGGCACACAGACTGTCCACGATCCGCGAGGCGGACGTGATCCTTGTGATGAAGGACGGAAATATTATAGAACAGGGTAATCATGAGACACTGCTTGCGCAGAACGGATTCTATGCGACGCTGTATCAGAGTCAGTTTGCCGTATAGTAAGCAGCATCCGCGTTGAAATCCATAAATTGGGAAGCGATGTCTATGATGGAACCGTTTTCCCATGTAAAAGCCAGATAGTAGTAGACTACCGTATGGGACTTAAGATAGTCCTCGGAAGTCAGGAAAGTGAGAAGATCGGCTTTCTCGATCTCATTTTCCTCACAGAAGACATCGGGGTCAACAGACAGTCCGTCAATGAAAAAAGACGGCAGTAAGGTAACGATATCGGAATCAAATGGAATCTCCTCCGTGGGAAGAGCCTGATATGCGCCGCCGTCTACAGAAGTAAAAATTCTATATTCGCCGTAAGCGGTCAGAAAAGATTCAGGGGTGTCTCCGACAGATACCCCTCGATTTGTCGTAGTCGTCTCTAAATCCAATTCATAATCCACTGCGGAGAGCAAAGGCGTACTTTCACCGCAGCCTGTGAGCAGGCTGAAGGTCAGGCCGATGGATGCGAGCAGTGTGACAGTTTTCTTCATGACATGGAAATCCTTTCTCAGTTCATTGAATATAGGAAATTGTTCGCCCGAAACAAAAAATCCCGTGAGCGGTAACTCACGGGTGATAGCAGGGGCAGTAGGAATCGAACCCACATCGATGGTTTTGGAGACCACTGTTCTACCTTTGAACTATGCCCCTATGTATTGCAGCAGGTATTTGAAACCGCCGACTTGTATTATAGCATAGATGGGGAGGGTTTAGCAAGATAATTTTTTGGAAGTGTTCAGAACAGTTACATTTTTTTAATAATCATATGGCACCATTTCGCCCGCGTGTGCGTGTTATTAATGTAGGAGGTGACAGGAAGATATGTCGGTGGAAGAGATTGTCGCGGAATATGGGGATATGTTATTTCGGATCTGTCTGGTAATGCTGTGTAATGAGCAGGACGCGCAGGATGCGGTGCAGGACACCTTATGCAGATACATAGAATATGCGCCGAAGTTTCGCGGCGCGGAACATGAGAAAGCGTGGCTGATCAAGGTTGCGGCCAATCGTTGCCGGGATGTTCACAGAGGAAGAATGCGGCACCCCACAGAGAGTCTGGAGGAAGTTTCGGCCTACTGTGAACTGCCGGAGCAAAGCGAAGTTCTGACGGCATTGATGAAACTGCCGGATAAGCTTAAAACGGTCATATATCTGCACTACATAGAAGGCTATAAGACGGAGGAGATCGCCGGGATGCTGGGGATCACCGTGAATGCCGTAAAGAAAAGGATGCAGAGAGGACGAAAGAGCCTGCAGCTGTTGCTACAGTAAATAGCGCGTTGTCAGTAAGAATCGATGCGAAGCAAGATTCATTTGTTGCAGTAAATAGCGCGTTGCCAGCAAGAATCGTCGCGAAGCAAGATTCTTGCCGATTTTGCCGTAGGCAAAATCAAAGGAAAGGAGTCAAGTGAAAATGAGAATTGAGGATTTAAGAGATTCCGTAAAGGGAATCCACATGAAGGAAGAGATGCGCCGGGAGGTCATCAATAATGTCAGAGAGAGAACGCAAAAGAGTGCGGAAAGAGGCACAGCGGACAGAAAGACTGCGACTTGGCATAGAGCGGCGGCAGCGGCGGCGGTTCTCATCGTGGTATCGGGAGTCATTGCCTTTCCGGTCCGTGCGTTTGTCAATTCTCTTGTGCAGGAGCGTCTGGAGGCGATGCCGAAGGAGGAAGTAGAGGCAGTCTACGATACCGTGTCGCGCAGTCAGGAAGAAGCGGACGGATTTTCCAGAGCATATACGGACAGCGAGAAGACAAGATATCAGGAGCTTGCAGAGAAGTATATGTCCGGTACGTTTCCGGAAGATGAGATCCCGCAGGCGGACACCGAGGAGGATGTGAAGGAGGACGAATTTTGCTTTATCGTGCCGCGCAGCACTTTTCATCTGCCGGACAGGGAACTGACAGATGAGGAGATTCTGGAGATCATAGACTTTATCGTGAAGAGAGATTATGCATTCAGGCAGAATAGTGAGGAAGAGTTTGCACAGGAGCGTGCGAAAGAGAAAGAGCTTGAGGAGAAGCAGATTGCCGATAATGTGGAAAACGGCGGCATTACGCAGCAGCAGGCGGTCGAGATCGCTGCGGAGAAACTTTTTACTTTCTTTGAAAGTAACGGTGAGGGACTGGAATTAAACAGCTACTACACCGAGAGTGGTAACGGGATACCGGGGGAAGCGTGCTATGTTGTCACATGGTCTCACCCCGTCACGCACAAATGTTATTATATAGAACTCAGCGCACAGGACGGCCGTGTGATATGGGCGGCTCAGACAGATCCCGATTCGCCGGATGAATCGGATCTTACGATCGAAGAGGCAAAGGAGAAGATCGGTGTACTACGAGAATATGCGGAAGAGTTTATGGAGAAGAAGGCGGAGGCTGACTATGTGAATGTCTATGCCTACTATCTGGAACATATGGACAGCGCAGTAGCGTATCGCGACGGTGTAAGATTCGTGTTTGAGATGCCGGATCACAGCGCCTACGGTGTAACTTACAGATGGGACGGTGTATTGCATACTTATGAGGAGGTCGATCTCGCAGATTATCAGGAGCGGGACGGCAAGACCAGAACCCTGCATAGCAAGGGGGAAAAGATAGAGATGATGCAGGTATTTCAGAAGCTGAGTGAAGAGTAGCGGGACTTGCAGATTGCGTTGTAGAAGTGCGGTGTACAGCGCAAGTGATAGAATGGTACAGAGAAGCATAGAACGATACAGAGAACGGGAGCGCACGGCCTTTTACCGGCGCTCCTGCTTCCGATATCTGTGATATGTACTTGCGATGCACAGCGCGAAGGTGATACATGCGCAGGCAAAGACGATATAAAGCGGCAGGATTTCGCTGTGACGATTCATGACGCTGATTTCAACCAGAATGCCATCATAGATCATGTAGAACGGTGCGGCGTACAGCAGGCAGTCCGACAGGAAAACAATATAGGCAAACACGCGGAGCAGACTGTGCGAAAGCCCCAGAGAAGAGAGAAATCTGATCAGTGCCGGTTTCATAATTAAAAACAGAAAAACGGGAATGATCCAGCAGAGGGCAGCCGCAAGGACGGTGTGGAAGCTGCTACGGCAGCCCGCAGAGATGGCCAGTGTGATGGCGCACAGCTCCAGAACAGCCGTCAGGGCGAAAAGCATGACTATTAAGAGATAGGTGCCGAGAGGCTGCTGCAGTATTTCGAAGCTGCCGGGATAGCTGAGGTGGCCGAAGGTGACGAGATCGGCGTTACAGCGCAGTCCGTCCCAGCCGTACACCGTGCCGTAGAGCAGCAGGTTGAGGACAGTAAAGAGAAGCCACAGGACAGCGGACAGCGTGAGAGAGGCGGCGATCTTAGCGGAGACAGCCGAGGCGGGGCCTTCTTTTGTGGTGAACAGCAGCGGTTTCATCCGGGACTGTGACTCATGGGAGAAGACCGGGGAGAGGACGCACAGAAGAAGCACACTGATTAGGATCATCTCGGTATGGTACATAGCCGTGAAGTTTTCCCATCCGGCATAGTATGTCAACTGGAAACTGTCCGGCAGAGAAGTGATAAGTCGTCCCTGCTCCGTGTCGGCAAGGGGCACTACCTTGGAGGGCAGACGGAAATCGTCCCAGTCGTATGTGTATCCGTCGGAAGCATATCGCATCACAAATTCATTCAGAAAATTAGAGTCTGTCAAGCCGATATACGGCTCGAATTTCTGCGGAAAGCCGTACCGGTCTATGATCTGCTGCATTTTTTCATCCGTAAGAGGTCCCTTAAATTCTTCCGTAATCTGACGGTCCATCCGAACGGCTGCATAACCGTGATACGTAATACCGTCTACCGTCGAAGTTTCCGACAGAAGGTTTTGGAAAAAGTAGAGCAGCACAAATCCCAGTATGCACAGGAGTCCTACGGGGAATATTTTTTTGTAACAAAGTTTGTATAATTCTGCTTTATACAGACGCATAATCTTTTCCTTTCATATAGTTTATGGGATTCGGGTGTCAAAGGGTGCAATCTGCCCTCTCAGCCTTTCAAAAGCACCAAAAGCTAATTCCCCAGAAATTTACATTTGGTAAAATACAGATAGGCATCCTCAAGTGTCGCTTCCGCCGGAACCGCATTTTCCACGGGCTTGTCCCCTGCGACAATACGCAGTTCCACCTGATCTGCCTGATTGCGCAGATTGCTGATCACATGCTGTTTGCTCAGTTCATCGGCACGATCTTCCGGCACAACACATTTCCACACGCAGCCCGCAGTTTCGGCAAGAAGCTGCGATTCATCGCTGATATGCATGATCTGTCCGTTCTTCATGATCATGATCTTATCTGCGATATACTCCACGTCCGGTACAATATGAGTGGACAGGATCACCAGCCTGTTCTTGCCCAGAGAACTGATGATATTACGGAAGCGCACACGCTCGGCAGGGTCAAGTCCGGCTGTCGGCTCGTCAAGCACAAGGATTTCGGGATCGTTGAGGAGCGCCTGGGCGATGCCGACTCTGCGCAGCATGCCGCCTGAGAAAGTTTTCAGTTTATTCTTTTTAACTCCCGCCAGATCAACCAGTTCGAACAGTTCATTGATTCTGTTGCGGGCATATTCCTCCGGAAGCGCTTTGAGCGCAGCCATGTAGTTCAGGAAGCGGAGTGCGCTGAAATCCCCGTAATAGCCGAAATCCTGCGGAAGATAACCTAACAGTCTGCGGTATTCGCCGCCCATCTGTGAGATCGGTACGCCGTCGCACAGGATATTTCCGAGGGTCGGTTGCAGGATGCCGCATACCATGCGCATAAGGGTGGTCTTACCGGCGCCGTTTTCGCCCAGAAGTCCATACACTCCATGTCCCAGACGGACGTTGACATCCTGTACCGCCGTTTTGTTTTTAAATGTTTTGACCAAATTGGTCAGTTCTAATTCGTGCATAAGATTTCTCCTTTATTAATTGCTGTAAAAAGCGCTTTGATCTGTATTCCGAGAAGCACCGTGCCGATCATGAGTGCGATGCCCCAGATAAAGAGCATAGATTCTTCATATAATATGGGCATAGCCGCCAGTACCGAGAAAAATACGGAAAGGAAGATCCCGATGATCGCCTGCATCCACGGGCTGCGTCTGCCTGCCTCTGTGAGCAGAATGCCCAGACTGACACACTGCGTCAGGACGAAGGGCACCAGCATATACAGACCGATCTGCAGAAGTCTGATCTTCCAGCGGGAACCGGCGAACAGGATTCCCGTCGCCAGCGCTGCCAGATTGATGATACCCGAGAGGATCATGTTATAGGCCGCCAACTGGCTGACATTAAAGAAACAGGTTTCACTAAGTTCGGCAATCTTGGAAAAGCATGCCCTGCCGATCTGCATGATGGAGAAAGAACCGAGCACACCCGCCAGCAGCGTGGATATCGTGATCATATAGGACTGATCCACATCATGCAGTCCCATCATTACCATCAGGAACAGTACGAGGAAACAGTCGGCGATATGGAATCCCAGCATGCTGCGGTCGGTGTAACGTATTTGATTACGCCAGATTCTCCGCCTGTCGGTCAGTAAATGTACTTCCTTATCGGAAATTGCCTGCCGCAGAACGGACAGAGTGTTTTCCTTGGCATGTTTGTCGATTGGAAAAAGTGAGTCTGTATTTTCGAGTTCGCGATGCAAATCTAGCAACCCCGCGAAGCTCAGTTTTTTATGATTCTTCATCCGATGCCTCCATGATTTTTCTTAAACTTTGCACACCCAGACGGAATCTGGATTTTACGGTGGAGAGATTGCAGCCTAAGATTCCGGCAATCTCGTGAAAACGCAGCTCTTCGTAGATTCGCAGGATAATGACCTCGCGCTGTTTGACGGGAAGCTCGTGTAGTGCATGCCATAGGAGCAGGCGGTCTTCCAGACTGTGAAGTTCCGCGTCCTCTCTACCGGCATAGGATGCCTCCTCGATACAGGCGGTGTCTTTCTTATGGTGAAAATAGTCGCGGCACAGGTTGCGGGCGATGATAAGCAGATAGCCCTTCAGATTACGGTATTCGTAGGAATCTACATATTTAATGAAGCGAAGGAACACTTCCTGCGTGATATCGTAGGAATCGACCGCCTGCCCCGTCAGATACAGACAGAAACGGTATATTTCATCGTAGTATCTTTCCACGATGGCGTTTAAGGCGTCTTTGCTTCCGCTATGAACTTTCCGGATCAGTTCTTTGTCTGTCACTTGCTTATCCTGTGCTTTCCTTGCTGTCTGTTGTCTTGTGTCAGATTCGCCGCGGTGATTACTCTGACACTTAAATAACTGATTTTATTATACAAAAGATTAATCGGGGGAAAAGTTTTTTTATGTGGAGGGCGGTGAACTTTTTGGAGGCGAGGAGGGTTATTTATTTCACAAAGGTAAGGAGGAGACGGTATGAGATTATATCGGATGGAATTATATAAATTGTGGCATAAGAAGGGGTTTGTGATCTGTGGGATATGTATGATATTGATTACGGGATTTTATTTTGCGACAACGGTCGGTAGTGAGTCGGCTGCGGTGGACGGGGTGCGGTACTATGGATATGAGGCTGTTAAGGTCAACAGGCGGATCACGGAGGAATACCGAGGGGCGCTTACGGATGAGAAGGTTTCAGCGATGGTGGAGCGGTACGGACTACCCTCGGAGGTGGTGTATGATTATCCGGGCTGGCAGGATGGCAATTATCTGAATAATTTTGTAACCACGTATCTGTCAGACGGGTACAAGCGTGATTGGAACAATTATAAGGCGCCGACGCAGGTATATGCCATTGCGGATACGGAGCTTGGCAGAGTGCAGCGCGCGTCAGGTACAGAAATACAATTTGCTTATACGAACGGATGGACGGCTTTTCTGGATACGCTGCAGATGGGAATGATGTTGGCAAGTATCCTGCTGCTGATGTCGATATCTACCCTGTTTGCACAGGAAGGGCAGGCGAAGATGCTGCCGCTGTTATTTACGACGCAGGAAGGAAAAGAAAAGGATGTGTATGCGAAAATTGCCGCCGCGTTTACATTGACTATAATAGTCTATAGCATAACTGTGCTGTTATGTTTTGTAATGAGCGCCTGTATCTATGGGATGGACGGCGGCGGGTGCGCGATTTGTATCGTGCTGTCACAGCCGCTCCGTGCTGATCTGAAAACCGGATACATGTCGGCAGGCACATTTGCCGGGATTATGCTGGGCATGATTTTTCTGGCGCTGCTCCTGTTATGTGCAATCACGTTGTGCGCGTCTGCGCACTGTAAAAGTACCTTCGGTGCGGTTACGACAGCAGGAATCTTGTGGGCGTTGCCAATGTTAATCAGGATGTTTTTCGGCGGAGGAGGGTATTTCTTTACCTCCTGTATGCCCCTCTTCCTGATCATGACCGGATCGGTCTATGAAGCCGTAGAATGGGGAAGAGAGGCGATGATGATTCCTGTGATTGTTGTAGTGCTCGTGCTTTGTGTGGAAGAGGGATATCGTGTATACAGGCGGATGTAAGTAGGGGAAGCGGACTGCTAAGGTGCGAAGGCACCCGCAGTCCGTTGTGTCTGAGTTTACTATATTTCCTCTATGATCACGAATCCCCAGCCATCTATCGTTATGGGGTCGCCGTCCCGCAACGGCTGATTCTGCATAAGGAGTACGGAATCCCTGCCTTGCCATGTGATTGTGGCGGGCTCATCGGAATAGTTAAGATAGTAGGTGATCTCTTTGTCGTATTCGTTGGTTCCGCGTTTGATGATGACAGGGTACTGCACTTCCGGCAGCGTAATACCTGATTTAGTGACTATATAAGTCAATAAGTCTTTCAATGTTGTTTTATCAAAGTAACAACCAAGATAAACCGCAGTTCCGGCACCATAGTGGTTCTCGGTGACAGCGGCATAGCTGCCCCAGTGAGGATGGTCGTAGTCGGCAAGGGTCTGTGCGGTTGTGGGGGTGAGCAGCTCCATCCAGTAGCGGACACCTTCTGCGGACGAATCGGTCGAATCAGCGGAAGGCTCAGGAAGAGCAGTATTTTTGACCGGATTTGTACTGTTTTGGAAAATACAGTTTTTCAACCCGACTTTGACTCCGTCAGTAAACTGATCGTAGGTCATACCGAACACATCTGTCAGTTTGTGCGGCTGGTCATCCGGATAGATTTTCAGAACGGGATCGGAAAATGCCGTTTTAAAGGTTGAAAGCAGGATTCCACCGTTCTCCGTATAATGTCTTAGATGATCGACAAGGGTGTCGGAAACACTGTAGAGCGCGGGGGTCACCAGAATCTTATATTGACTAAAAAGGTCAACATCATTTACGGATAATATATCACACTCGATATTTAATTCGTAGAAGGCATCGTAGAGCCATCTGACAATATCGTTGTAGTTTAAGTCAGGATGGATGGCAAACCATTTCAGTCCGGTCAGGGATTCGTTGGACAGCAGGAATGCAACATCGGCTTTCTTACGCAGATTCTTAAGGTGATCGCCGTACTTGGCAAAATCAGCGCCGATGGTGCATGCCTCGCGGTAGGTTGCATTTTCTTTCAGGTTATGGCTTAAGATTCCTTTCCAGTAGGATTCGATGGCGTTGTGTATGGAGTGCCAGTGCCAGTACATGACAGAGTTGGAGCCGGAGGCAAGGTGGCTGAAGGCCTGCAGGCGGAGCTGACCCGGATAGTGCAGCCAGCCGTGATTACCCTGTGCTTCAGTCTCTAATATGAAGTAATTGTCTTTCTTTACGGAACGGGCAACGGCGCCACCGAAGGAGATCTCTTTGCCGGTGAGGTCCTGCGCCGAAGGGTGATAGATGTCAAAACCTGCTACAGTCAGCGGTTTCGCGGCTTCCCACTGGTCAACTTCCGGCTGCAGACCGAAAGAGTAGTTACGCCATTCATAGTCGAAGTTCTGGGTAATGAACTGGTCGGAGCGGGCATATTCCTGTACGATAGCACACTGCCATGCGAGAAAATCCGTCACGAGTTTTCTCTGAAACTTCTGGTATTCCGCGCCCAGGGAACCGTTGATGGTGCCGCGTACATCGGGGAAATCTTCCCAGGCATTGATGCGGTTGCTCCAATAGTCTAAGCCGAAGGCGTGATTCAGGGCATCTAAATCATCGTGAAATTCTTTTTTCAAGTATTCGACAAATTTCTTCTGGGCATATTCACTGCATGTGTCGTAGGATTTCGTCTCATTGTCGAGCTGGAAGCCGATGACATGCTCATAAGAAGATACCTCTTCCATCAGGCGCCTTATGATGATCTCGGCATGCTTCAAGTATATGGGGTGGGTGATATCCATGTTCTGTCTGCGGCCGTATCGTTCGGGACCGTCGTGAGTCACCGTAAGGATATCGGGACATTTCGCGGCAAGCCATGTGGGAACGGCATAGGTAGGTGTGCCTACGATTACCGAGATGCCATGGGCTGCGGAAGCGCGCAGCATTCTGTGCAGATGGGTGAAGTCAAACACCCCCTCCTGCGGTTCCCATGTACTCCACGTGGATTCCGCGATACGGATCACATTGATGTGGGCTTTCTCCATCATCTCCATATCTGTCTCAATCCTGTCGTAAGGCAGGTATTCATCGTAGTATGCGGCGCCGAATAAGAGTTTGTCTGTTTTCATAGATTATCGTCCTCACCTTTCTGGTTTTGAGAGTACATTACTGTCTAAAATTGTAAAACATCTTGCGAATCAGCCCGATATCTGGTAATCTTGAAATGGGCAACCGATTGCGCATAGCGTGTTGGTGTTATTCTATCATATACTTGAAGGGCAGTAAAGGAAAATTGGATTAATCGGGGGAGCTATGGACGACAAGAATTTGACGATTGGGGATATCGCGCAGGAGCTTGGGGTGTCTAAGACAACCGTGTCGAGGGCGATATCCGGCAAGGGCAGGATCGGGGAGCAGACTCGTAAGAAGGTGCTGGATTATATCGAGGAGCATCATTACAGCCCTAACGTGGTCGCGAAAGGGCTTGCGCAGAATAAAACCTTTAATTTGGGCATGGTGCTGCCGGGAGATTACAATGTTGTGGAATTGCCTTTTTTCCAGAAATGTATGCTGGGCGTCAGCAGGACGGCTTCTGCCCACGGATATGATGTGTTAATATCCATGGTGACTGCGGATAATATTTCCCAGTTGGAACGTGCGGTGGCAAATCGTAAGATCGACGGGGCGATCCTGACAAGAACACTCGCGGACGATGCGCCGATGAAGTACCTGATCGAAAGCGATATTCCCTTCGTAGCAATGGGCAGCACCGATGACGACAGGGTCGTGCAGGTCGATAACGACCATCGGAGTGCGTGCAGAGAGCTGACGGATAAGCTTCTGGCGCATGGCATCAGGAATATTGCGTTGATTGGGAGCGATGAGACTCATATCGTCACGGGCAACAGATTACGGGGATTTGAAGAGGCTTTTATGCAGAGAAAAGAATGGGACGGCAGCAGGAAGTCTTTTCTGAATGTGAGTGACGGCGGCAGGGTGGATGAGATCGTGGAGAGACTTCTGGAAGAAAAGACGGAGTGTATCGTATGCATGGATGATTTTCTATGCGGCTGTGTGTTGAATGCCCTGCAGCAGAGGCAGGTTGCTGTACCGGAACAGATACAGATCGCTTCATTCTATGACAGCACCGTGCTGGCGAACCGCATTCCGTCCATCACATCCATACGATTTGATGTGGAGGAGCTGGGTACAAAGGCGTGCGAGACGCTTTTGCGCATGTTGGACGGGGAGGAAGTGGAGCGGCGTACACTGTTAGGGTACGAGGTGCGTATGCGGAAATCGACGCGGTGAGAAGGCAGAAAAGCGAAATTGCATAATCTGCAAAAATAAGGTAAAATCTGTTATGAATTTGTAACTGTGAAGAACAGGGCTCTGAACAGTTACATGAATTTTAAATTGGGCAGGGAGGAGAGACGATGCTTTCTGTACTTAGAAGTGAGCTTAAATATTGGATCAGTTACAGTGACAGTCTTCTTCTCCAGACAGAACTGAGTCGGCTTTTGATGCCGGATAACTATTCACAGGATGGATTTTACCGCGTAAAAAGTTTATATTTTGATTCTCTTGATCAGAAGGATTATATAGAAAAGATGGAGGGAGTGGAACGGCGCAGGAAGATACGGCTGCGTATCTATGATGAGGGTACGGACGCGGTGAAGCTGGAATGCAAGCAGAAATCGGGTTCAATGCAGCATAAGGAGAGTCTTCTCATAAGCAGAGATGATGCTGTCCGTTATATGGAAGGTGATTACAGCAGTCTGCTTGATTATCCGGAGGAGTTGGCGTGGCGCCTGTATTGCGATATGACGCTGGGATGTTACCGCCCGGTGGTTATTATAGAGTATGAGCGGTGCGCATACATGTATGGCGAGTATAGTACCCGCATTACCATTGACAGGCATGTGCGTAGTTCCGAATTATCATTAGATCTGTTTGATAAAGAGCTGCCATGGGTGAATACCGTGGAGGACGCGGTGATTTTAGAAGTAAAATATAATGAGAAACTGATCGAACCCATTAAGATGATACTGGCTAAATATCACTTGACTAATGTATCTGTAAGCAAATACGGGAGTGGGCGTCCGATTATGGAGAGATATCTGGTGTAAGCAGAGTACAGTACAGAAAGATTATGTTTGCAGAGTGGTGGCCGATGGAAATATTGCGGGGCGGGCATATCTGAAAGCAGAAGTGAGGAAGAACATGTCAAAGAAAGAAATTTTGGATTGGTTTACGGTAAACAGCGAGTCTCTCAGCGTGGAGAAAATATTGTTTGTGCTGTGTGTTTCGTTTGCAGTCGGAATAGTTATCTTTATAACTTATCGATTGGCCTATACGGGAGTCAGTTATAACGGTCGGTTTAATACCGGAAACGTGGTGATTGTGTTGATCACATCGGTGATCATGTTGATGATCAGCAGCAACATGGCAATCTCCTTAGGTATGGTGGGTGCGTTATCTATCGTCAGATTCAGAACGGCGATCAAAGATCCTTCGGACACGATCTATATTTTCTGGGCGATTGTGGAAGGACTTTGCGTAGGCGCACAGATCTATAAGCTGGCAGTTATTTCGACGATTTTTATCGCGATTGTGCTGTTGGCTTCCAGCTACTATGCGAACGTTCGAAAAAAATATCTGATCATTATACGGGGCGGCAAAGATACGGATCTGGAACTGATTAAGGCAACACTGAAACCGTACTATCCCAAGATGGGCGTTCGCGCTTCTAATTATGTGGGAGAGCGTTGCGAAATCATCTGTGAAGTATCGGCCAGACAGGAGATGAACGTGGAAGCGATCACGGCGCTTAGAAACTGTAAGCATGTCAGCGGTGTAAACTGGCTGTTGGAAATGGGAGAGCGTATCGGATAATGAAGAAGAGACCTATTTGGATGGGATGTCTGCTGATTGCCATGATATGTTCCGTTATTTTGTTTCGCAGAGCAGATGCCATGCGGTTTCAGGGACTGCAGGTAAAATCCGAAGAGCAGTTAAGACAGTTGACAGAGAATCTATCTGAAATAAGCGGCCTGCAGGATATGGGTGAGCTGATAGAACTGGACGGTAAGACGATTCCTTATGACCGATTCCACAATACATTTTATGTGAGTCAATCCACGAAGGTTGCGGAGTATGCCGGAACCTTTCATGTTATTGGGGAGCAATATTCTGTGTATCTTCAGGAAGATGGTAAACTGAAAGATAAACAGACGGCAATTTATGATGGACATGTTTTCAGACTGTGGTTTGTGGCAAAAGAAGAGTATGCCGTCGCTGATCTGGTTTTTACGGGTTTACCGGTGATTAGTATTGATATCGCTGAGAATGGGTTAGCAGAAAATTACGGCAAAGGAGAAATTGTGGTGCAGAATCCCGATGATGATGATGTGATCACGATGAGTATCAAAGATTCTGCTGTCTGGATAAAGACTAACTATCATTCCGGCACCATTTCCTTTAAACTCTGTAAACAGGATTATCAGGAGGAGAGAAACCTGAATCTCCTTGGACTTGGCAAACATACTTCGTGGAAACTGTATCCGGTTCATGACAGAGATGACAGTGCATTCAGAGAAATGCTGGCTGCTTATGTCTGGAACTGTGTCTGTGAAGATGAAAAGCTCCACAGGAACATGGAATATGCGGAAGTCATAGTGGACGGACAATACTGCGGTCTGTATTATCTGGCGCCTAAGCTGGGAAAGGGCTTTCTTGATCTGGAGGAAGACGATCGGCTGTATAAAGCGGAGGGAGACATATATTCGGTTGTGGGAGACGAAGATATAGGCAAAAACCGGAGAGCTTTGGAGGAATATTTGAGTCTGTGGGATGACGATAATCGTGAGTATGAGCAGATTAATACCGGGAATTATGCGGATTATCATATCTGGCTGCAGACTGTATGCGGTATTCAAAGCAGTAAGGAAGATTACTGTGTCATTGCCCATGAGAATAGCGGGACATATGAATTTTGCAGAGTGCCGGAGCGAAGCAAGTTTGTATTCGGTATTTATCCATCAGAGATGGGTTGGAGATCATTGACAGCTGCCGAGTCGATCATGGAGGATGAACCTTATGAGAGGCTGGCGGAAGGAGCGGGCAGTACGATTGAAGAAGAATTTTTAAAAAAATGGCATGATTTGCGAAACGGAGCCTTAAGCACTGAGGTCATGTGGCAATATGCCGGACTGTATGAGGAAAAGTTGATTGAAAGCGGTTATATTGCCAGAAACGCGAATCAGGAGGAGTATAAGGCGGCTTGTCTTGATGTGAGGCAGTTTATTGAACGAAGATTAAGTTATTTAGATGATTGTTATGACTAGATCGGAGAAAATCTATGGATTTGGAAACAGGCAGGGCGCGGTGGATTGCGGTAATTTTGCTGGTATGTGCCCTTATCGCATCTGTGATTGCTTTTCGCCATTATGAGCAGCGCGGACAAGAACAATCGGATATGGAGCAGGATACACCGCCTGCCCGGCAGAATGAACAGGCTAAGGAAACAGTCAACACATTCATGGACATCGGCATAATGGTTCAGATGGGAGACTTCCGGCAGCGCGTTCGGCTGTATCAGGATGAAGATCACTTATATGCCTTTGTGCCTGCTGCGGCAGACATGACGGAAATACAGTGGGCATATGACGACGATCTGTATATGGTCGAAAACGTGGATAAGGGATATAAAGTGAGCGACGGAGATATATTTTCCCTATCCGAAGAGGATGAGAGCGAAGAGAGATTCAGAATCACCGACATTCGGGAGAATGAGGAGGTCATATGTCAGTTGAGACTGTTGCAGTCCGAGAATCTTCCGGCTGTTTTTATATGTACCGAATCCGGCTCAATGGACTGGATTCATGCAGATAAGGGAAATAAAGAATCCGGCGAATTCTTTTGCATTGACGCTTTGGGGGCATCAGCGTATACGGGAGCAATGGAGAAGATCAGCGGCAGGGGCAATTCCAGTTGGGTGGAGGATAAGAAATCCTACAGTGTGACACTGGACGGGGAAGCGGCTCTGGCCGGTATGCCTGCTGCGGAGAAATGGGTTCTGCAGGCCAATGCATTGGACGCAACACGTATGCGCAATAAGCTGACCTACGACATGGCTCATGATCTCGGATTGCAGTATGCCATAGACAGCGCCTATGTGGATCTGTGGTTAAACGGTGAGTATGCAGGAAATTATCTTTTATGCGAAAAAATTGAAGCGGGCAGGGAAAGAGTAAATATTTCCACCGTAGATACGCCTCGGGAGGAAAACGGAAGATATATCAGAGGCAATGAAGGAGCATGGTGGGAATACGAGTCGGAATACGAAAAAAGGGACGGCTATCTGCTTGAATTTAACGAGAGAATAGAAGATGAGAAGGCGGGGTATTTCTATGCGGCCGAGCAGCAGGTTGAGGTTAAAACTCCCGCCGCATTGACCTTTGAAGAGTATAAATATATCAGTGAATATGCACGTAATCTGACACAAAGCACGGAAAATGCAGCACAATCGGATGAATATCTGGAATATATCGATCTGGATTCGTGGAGTCTTCTCTTCCTGATTAATGAGCTGGCGAATGATACGGATGCAAACCGGTACAGCGTTTTTTATTATAAAGATAAGGACACAAAGATGTATGCCGGACCGATATGGGATTATGATATTGCATGGGGCAATGATGTCCTTGGCAAGGATGTGCGTTGTAGCTTTTCGCGAAAGGGATGGTACGGCACGTTGTATGATAACAGTGTGTTTTATGACAACGCTGTCAGTAAATACAGGGAGCATATGAAACCTGTATTGGAGAAGTATCTGGACGAGCATATAGATGCAGAGGGTGAACGGATACGCCGTTCCATACAGATGGATGATATCCGATGGGCGCACAGCGAAGGATATACCCGACGATCACCGGAGAGAGACTGGCAGAAGGCTGTAAGTAATCTGAAGGATTACATCCGTGACCGGATGGATTTTTTTGATGGAGTATGGCTTTCGGGAGAAACATATCACAGAATCTTTTTTCGGGATGGTGATACAGCTGTGGCGGTAACCTATGTCCGGGATGGGGACTCTGTTCCGCAAGATGTGCTTGATTATGTGGCCGGTTGTCTTGCACAGAATAGTTGGCGCACCTCGGACGGAGAAGCTTATGGTGCATCTCAGCCCGTATATACGGATATGGACTTATATGCGCAGAAGTTACAGGTGGAGGAGTAGCCCGCTGAATTTATTAAGAGCAGAAATGTAGCTAAAGCGTACTTGACATACATTTACCGGACAGAGTACAATAAACACAATGGTCGGCAGAAGCCGGCTAAGCTTACCAGGAAGGTAATCGGATATGCGGGAAGCATATCGGGGTACTTTCCTGGTTTTCTATTATGGGAAAGTGCGTCCTATCATATAAAACGGAGGAAAATGATTATGAAACAGACACGTAAACTTGTATTATCGGCGCTTTTTATGGCATTGGGGATTGTTCTTCCTTTTCTGACGGGACAGATTCAACAGATCGGTAATATGCTCCTGCCGATGCATATTCCGGTGTTGTTGTGCGGCTTCATCTGCGGCTGGCAGTATGGTCTGGCAGTCGGGCTTATGACTCCGTTACTTCGCAGCGTTATGTTTGGTATGCCGCCGCTTATGCCTACGGCAGCGGCGATGGCTGTGGAGCTTGCAGTCTATGGCTTGGTGACAGGAATTCTGTATGCGAAGCTGCCGAAAAAGGTTCCCTATATCTACGTGAGCCTTCTTTGCGCGATGATTGCCGGCAGAGCCGCGTGGGGACTCGTCGGTATTCCGCTGTACGGCATTGCCGGAAATGGATTTACCGCGCAGATATTTCTGTCCGGAGCACTTTTGAATGCCATACCGGGTATCATACTGCAGATCGTGCTGATTCCGATTGTCATGATTACACTTGGCAAGGCGGGGTGCTGAATGATTATGCCCCGGAGCGAGAGATGGAGGGGTCTTGTGAATAAGATATATACCATGATTGACAGTGCGCTGGAACATGCGAGTATGACCGATCAAGTCAATGTGGCGATTGACGGTATGTGCGGCAGCGGCAAGACAACGCTGGCAGAAGAGCTTGCCCTCAGATATGACTGTAATCTTTTTCATATGGATGATTTCTTCCTGCGTCCGGAACAGCGTACCGCGGCGCGGTATGCACAGGCCGGAGGAAACGTGGATTATGAGCGGTTTCGGGCGGAGGTTCTGGAGCATCTGGCGGATGAGGGAGGTTTTGCATACCGGCGTTTTGACTGCCGCAGGATGGCGCTTGGAGAGCCTCGTGAGGTTTCATGGAACAGATTGAATATTATAGAGGGCGCGTACAGCTGCCATCCTTATTTCGGAGATGCGTATCAACTGCGCTTTTTTATGGAAGTGTCCGAAGGGGAACAGAAGCGGAGAATACTGGTGCGAAACGGAGCGAAAATGTACCAACGCTTCGAGCGGGAATGGATTCCTATGGAGAACCGGTATTTTGAGACTTACGGAATCCGGGGCAAGTGCATTGTTGTCAGCGGCGGTTGACCTCGGAATTTGCAGAGGGAGTTCCATGTTACTATTCACACATTGGCAAACCCGGTCGCTCAGAGTGAAGTTAATATCTGCGGCACTAAGTTGGAAGCATGCGTTTATTCCTTGAAAATTGCATCTGCGTGCAGTATAATAAGAGATGAAGATATACTAAGATCATAAAGTACATGATCTTAGTATATCTATATCATCTCTAAGAGAATGCGAAGAGCATGCATTCTCCGTGATAAAACAAGATAGATAGAAAAAGAGGGACATGAGGGAGTGTTGTTCCACATGCCTTTATGTGAAAATAAACAGGAAAGGGGGCGTACACTATGCGTCTTAGGAAATTATTCACGACGGCTTTGACCGTGGCAATGGTATCCATGGTTTTCGTTATGCCGGTTTCTGCCCACGGGCATCACAGCCGGACGACAGTAGTAAAGGATACAGATACAAGCTGTCCGGTATGTACAGTGGAAGGTTGTACGGAAGAAGGCAGACATACCCATGATGGTCATGATTACTGTGGATATGACCACAAAGATGGTTATTGTGACCATTCCTGTGAGAATGCTTCAAACGATACCACTTCGGGGAAGACTACTTCCGGTAAGACGGTTTCCAGAGGCAGATGTGGTGCCAGACGGCATCATTGCCATTAATTGAGAGATTTCGGACGAAAGATGAAGTGAAGGCTGCCAGACAATGCTGGCAGCCTTTTTTAAAATGACCGAAAACGATGTACAGAGTTTAGCGTGGCTCGCGCTGTCTCCTACAGCATGGACTCGATCTTTTCTATTGCGATACGGATATATTCACCCATCGACGCTTCCGCGCAACCTGCCACGAAATGGTTGCAGCGACCCGTCGGTATCAGAACTTTATAGGCACGGCTGGCTCCGATGGCCGCGGCGATGGCCGGTGTGATCTCACCTAACAGCGCATTAGCGAAGACGATGCCGATGGGACCGGCGATAATATCCGAGTCTGCCGCATTGACGATGACCGCATTGTCTCCCGTAGCGCCGTAGTCAGCCCCGGCTTTCAGCATAGCAGAAGTGGCGATGCTGTTCGTGCCGATGGCATACAACTCCAGATCCGCATGATTCTTCTTAAGCTCTTCTATAATAGATCTCCCGATCCGGCCGCCCTGACCGTCTATGATTGTTATTTTCATTGGGAAATAATCCTTTCGCTTATATTACAAAATTGTGCACGAGTTTGCGAAGCAAATCTCGCAAAGTTAATTCCGCAGGAATTTACTTTTTTTATATCTGGAAGAAAGCAACGCTGTCATTCAGCTGTTCAATAACGGACTTCAGCTCGTCCGCCTGTTTCGCGACATCCTCGATGTTTGCCCGCAGTTCATCGGTAGAAACGTTAGCTTCTTCCGCGGACGCGGCATTTTCTTCGGAAATACCGGATAAGCTGCTGACGGAATCGAGAACGCTGATCTTATTCTGGTCAACAATTTCCACGATGTCTGAGATTGTATTAACTGCACTGGCGGCCTCCGCAATATTTCCGTCCACATCCTCGAAACTGTGGCTTACGCTCTTTAGGGCATCAGCTTCTTTGATGACCGCATCCTGAATTTGTGCGGCAATCTTCGTACATTCTGCGGTCTTGGAAGTGATTTCTTCTATGATTGCCTGAATCTGCTTTGCGGAAGAATTGGACTGTTCCGCCAGCGTCTGGATCTCACCTGCCACGACTGCGAAACCTCTTCCCGCTTCACCGGCTCTGGCAGCTTCGATGCTGGCATTTAAGGAGAGCAGATTAGTCTGTCCGGAAATATCCATAATCATCTTTGCAGCGGTAGTGATCTGGTTTACCGCATTGCTGACGCTGGTAATGCTGATGATGACGTTGTCGGCGCTGGTGGTAGTGTATTTGTTGGCACTCAATAGGTCGTTCAGAGCAGCTTTAGCTGTGTTGCTGACACGGGTAACGGTTTCCGTCACCTCCCGGGTAGCTTTAGAACTCTCGGCGATCTGAGTGATGTTTTCGGAGATCTCATTCATGTCATGGGATTGTTTATCAACAGAGCCCGACATACTCTGGGCACCGGAAGAAAGTTCTTCCATGGTGGCGCTTAAATCTTTGACGGCCTTCGCGCAGTTGCCGAGAGAGTCATCGACAAGGCTCACGGAATGATCCACTGTGCCGGCACAGCTTAAGATCATCTCCACAACGTTTACAAGCTGCGTGCGGAGGCTTTCTGCTGCTTTTGCAACATCGGATATTTCCCGGATGCGGTTCTTATCATCGATTTTGAAATTAAGATTCCCTTCGGAGAGCATAACCGTAGCGTCGCGGATCATATGAATCTGTCCGGTAATCATTTTGCCGATAATAATGGCGATGGCAACGATGATCACCATAAGCCCAAGGCATATGAGAAGGATATAGACCAGATAGCTGTTGGTGGCGGCGGTAAGTTCCGCACTGGGCTTGCCGGTGAACATCATGCCGACAACGCTGTCCTTCTGTTCGATGGGAATATAGTAACCATAATAATCCTGACCGCCGATATTGACATTTCTGGCGAAGTATGTATTGCCCTGGTTCAGAACAATTTCTTTTACCGTATCGGTGCACTGTGTCAGAAGCACGCGATTTCCCGATCCGTCAGTGATCGTCGTTAAATAACGGGTGTCACCGTAAAACATCGTGCAGTCTACACCGGATATTTCTTTAATATAGTCGATGGTGTCCGTACTGGCGGAAAGATTGGTTCCGCCTTTGAAGAGGGCGTCCCCGGACAGCCTGTAGGTGCCTGCATCAAGCGCGTCGAAGGTTTGCAGCAGGGAATATCCGGTGACTTCCAGCATGCTTTCAATCTCATTTTCCGTAGTGGTCCGCATATATCTGGATGAAGTGAGGACGGTAACGAAAATAGATAGAAGTGCAGGCAGAAGGCACAACAAAAGTAAAATTGAGATGATGCTTGGCTTTTTATTCATATGTTTTTCGCTCCTGTCTGAGTAGATTTTTCGGGCAGTATTTTATCTTTTTTACTGCGTTTCTCTTTATAGTATAATTGTATTTCGGGAAGATGGCAAGAATATAATCAGATTGGACAGGATTGGCACGTATTAACTGTATGAATTTTTTTCTATAATTGGCAAAAAATAGATTGACAGCAACTATGCAATTTGTTATTCTAAAAACATGAACAACCGATTGCGCAAGGTAAAATGTACCAACTGCGCAAACAGGAACAGGCGCATACATCGGCAAGTTGCTGTTGCAGGCGTGGTAGAGAGAATGCAGCCATCGGTAGAACGGGTTATAGCAGTACAAGCAAACCGTGACAATCAGACAATCATCGAATGAAAATGGAGGGCAGGGCAGCATGGATAAGTTTATTGTTAACATCATCCATCGTCCGGAAATGGTACCTGAGTATGCAGAGAAGGTAACCGGACACGGTAAAGAAGAAGATATCGGCAGGAAGGAGCTTTTGACAGAGTCTCTGGATATCTTTAAGACACAGCAGGCAATTGCACACAAGAACGGACTTAAGACTACGATTCAGATGACTTATGCTTCCTTATTTAATGATGAGGCGGTGGAACTGGCTAAAGCAGACCACGAGAAGTACGGCGATGAGATCGCCCTTTCTCTGCTGGGACTTCCCTGCGAAGAATTCCGTGAGAAGTATAAGACCAAGGATTTCTGTATATGGATGTTCTCTATGGAGGACAAGAAATCCATCGTAGACGATGTATTCGGTAAGTTCCATGACAGATTCGGCTTCTATCCGGAATCTACGGGTTCCTATTATATGGATGCGGATCTGGTAAATTATGTAAAAGAGAAATATCCCATGGTGAAATGTGCCGTGGCTACATGCTGGGAAGAAGGTCCCAAGGCATATCACACCTGTAACAATTCATGGTATACCTTCATGGACGGCGGTCCGTGGGCGCCTTGGATTCCGAGTAAACAGAATGTACATGCGCCGGCAGCGAATGAGGCGGAGGACAGCGGTATCGTGGCGATCCCTCATCTGTCCCGTGACCTGATCGCATGCTATGACGGTAACGGCTCCAACTTCGGAACCCATCCGCAGAATGTGCTCAGAAGCATGAGCTATGATTCTAAGACATGGGAGTACCCGTATCTGTACAACCTGATCGATCAGTACCGTGATCTGGCAAAATATAACAATGGTTATGCATACAATATGATGTTTGTAGGTCCCGGCTGGATGAACAAGATGGGACGCTGGGAGGCACCCTATGAGCTGTTGCTTAAGTCCTATGAGGACGGCATGGCATACTACGGTCAGCTCAAGAAAGAGGGCAAGCTGGATGACATGACCATGGCTGAGTTCGCGGATTTCTACCGTGAGAACAGAAGACTGACAGAGCCGGAATGCGCACTGTGGAGAGATATTCTGTACGGATCGGATAAGCAGTTATTCTGGTACTGCGATCCTTACATGAGAGTCTGCGCTAATATGGATCAGGGCGGCGCCATCGTAGATCTGCGTCCTTATGCGGCGAAATTAGAGTGGCCGGTAGGTATCGGTACGAAGCATGTGACGGACGCTTCTTATCCGTTCTTAATTCAGGAGAAATACAGAGCAGGTTACTTCACCCACTATGCAGGCGAGGGTACGGTCAGAAGTGCGAAGCTGACGCATAACGGCGAGGAAGTGGATCTGTGCCTGTGCAGAACGAAAGCGCATTTCTCACAGGAGGGCAACACGAGAATCCTGACGCTTGATCCTGTGGATATCGAGTTCTATGACCTGACAGTGAAGCTGCAGACGAAGATGTACTTCGAGGAAGGCAGCTCCAACATTAAGATCGAGAGAACCATCTTAGAGATGAGTGATCCGAATGCTGAGGTGGAGATCAACGAATATATGGTAGCATGTTACGGCACCACGGAATATTCCGAGGATATGAGCAATATCGTACTGTCCGTTACAGACGGTGCAAACACAGAGAAGATCGATTATGCATACAAGTGCCGTGAAGCCCAGATGCAGGGCGCGACGGAAGCGATTGCTGTTGTACCGGAGATCGAGACGAGAGTATCCATCAGCTGCGAGAAGAAGGATGCGGTAGGTTACATCAAGGAAGGCTACGCATTCTCACCGATGTTCACATTAGGTTACACGACCAAGTTAAAAGATAAGGAGGTATTTGCGACATGGCTCAATCTGGCAAAGGCAAATTAAATTACAGGTGTCCCTCCTGCTTCATGAGAGACTTAGATATTGATATGTTTTATGATAAGGATAAAAAGGAGTATCATTGCATCCGCTGTCAGTATGTGGGGACGGAGGAGGACGTGCTTGAGAAGAATGAGTTGGTGCGGTTTCGGTATAAGGATGCCATGAAGAGGTTTACGAAGTTTGATTTTGATTAAGACATGAACGGAGACTACACATGAAATTCTACAAGGGTATGGACTTATCTACGCTTATAGAGGTAGAACGTCTTGGCGGGAAATTTTATGACCATGGCGTGGAGAAAGATGTTTTTGATATTTTAAAGACTTATGGAGTCAACGCGGTGCGTCTCAGACTGTGGAATGATCCTTATACTGAGGACGGTAAGCCTTACGGGGCGGGCACGAATGATCTGCCTGTTACGATAGAGCTGGCGAAGCGTGCGCAGGCTCATGGTATGGATGTACTGTTAAATCTTCATTACAGCGATTTCTGGGCTGATCCGGGCAAGCAGAGGGTGCCCAAGGCGTGGCGCGGTATGGATGCGGATCAGTTGACCGAGACAGTCTATTCATATACGAGGGATACGTTACTTGCGATGAAGGAAGCGGGAGCCTATCCGAATCTGATACAGGTGGGGAATGAGCTGACCAATGGAATGCTCTGGCCTCTCGGACAGATGCCTAACTACGATAATCTGGCGCGCTTTATCAGTGCCGGTATCCGTGGGGTCAGGGCGGTGGACGCAGATATGCCTGTCATGATCCATTTGGACAACGGCGGCAACGGCGCCATGTACAGAGACTGGTTTGACCATTATATGGAGCGGGGAGATGATTTTCAGATCATCGGATTGTCCTATTATCCGTTCTGGCACGGCACTATGGAAGACCTGCGGAATAATATGAATGATCTGGCGGTGCGCTACGGCAAGGAACTGATTATTGCGGAAACTTCCATGGGATTTACCATGGAGGACTATGCAGAGTATGAGAAGCTGTCGCCCGAAGAGCGTAAAGGATACGCCACAAAGCCTGAGCTGGTGGAAAATTTACCTTTTCCGATGAGTAAGGAAGGTCAGAAAGACTTCATGAGGGCACTGTTCGATGTGATCGATCAGGTGCCGGAACATAAATGTAAAGGATTCTTTTACTGGGAAGCTGCATGGATTCCGGTAGCCGGTTCCGGCTGGGCGACGGAGAACGCACTGCCCTATATTGAAGAGAAGGGACCATGCGGAAATGAATGGGCGAATCAGGCACTGTTTGACTATGATGGTCAAGCGTTGCCGGCGTTGGAAGTGATACGAGACTATCAGCCTTAGTGCGCTGTACTATTTACTTGTATAGCACACCGATGCCGTGCAGTGAATCTGCACGGCATACTATATATTGACCGAAGAGGTCGATTTTCGCACGACCAACTGGGGACGAAGCATTGTCCGGCTGATCGGGACATGATTGATCAGAGAATGAAGAGAATAGAAGCCGCATTTACCTAAAGTGGAACAATCCTGACGGATGGTGGTGAGGGGCGGCGTAAGGTGGGCGGCGATCGGCAGATCGTCGAAACCAATGACGCTGATGTCTTCGGGTACACGGAAACCGCGCTGGTTACATTCTGTTATGACGCCGGAAGCAATCAGGTCATTGCCGCACAGGATCGCGGTGATTCCCATGGAGAGCAGATTGCTTACATGATATTTTGCGGCTTCGGCTACATAGTAACCATAGGGCATGGTGGCTTCGTCAAAGGGCAGTTCATGGGCAGTCATGCTGTCGATATAAGCCTGACGGCGCTGCTCGGAGATCATGGAGTTACGTGATCCGTTGATCAGGGCGATACGACTGTGGCCAAGCGACATCAAATGCACGATGGCATCGTCAATTCCTTCAAAACTGTCGGTTCCTATATAACTGACAGCGGGATTCTTTTTGATATAGTTGTCCAGAAGAACAGTGGGGATGCTCGTAGTGTTGAACTGCGTCATCCAATCATCCTGAAGGGCGAACCCGATTACAAATGCTCCCACGTATCCGTGCTTGAGCATGTAAGTGTCGTATTTCTCTGTGGATTGGAAAAGAGGAGTGACTGGAGTTACCGTGACATCATAATTTTCGCGGGAGGCAGACTGACGAAATCCCAAGATAATATCATAGCCGAACTGGTCAGGATTCTGATATTCCATGTTTTCCACAAACAGACAGAGCTTTTTTTGAGCTTTGCCGCGCATTTGTTTCGTAGTGTAGCCCAGTTCCACCGCGGTATCCAGTACGGTTTGACGCAGAGATTCGCTGATGTCGCTGGCACCGTTTAAACCTTTGGATACGGTGCTTACGGATATGCCGAGTCGATTGGCTATGTCCTTGATTGTTGCCATAGTGATACCTCTCATCTCTTAATAGTAGAATAGCTAATAGTATAGTCAGTATAGTCAGAAAAAACAGTATAATGTATAAATAATTAAGTGAAAACACCAACATAAGAATAGAAGAAAAAGAAAAATAATGCAATAGTGCATTTTATGTTTTGCGAAAGGTTTCGCAATTTTGTATAAACTTTACAAATAGAAGGGTTTAAATCCGTGCAAAATGGAAAAATTAGATTAGGAAAAGGATTTCCGTATTGACAAATTGTATAGTTTAGTGGTAGATTTATCTCAGATACGAAAGTTTACGAAATAATCAGTGTTTATTTTCGTAGTTGGGGGATTGAAGGGTGAAGGCTAAATCGTTAACGAGGGGAGCAGGCATATTGTTACCGATATCCAGTCTGCCTTCCGCGTATGGGATAGGAACCTTTGGTAACGCGGCTTTTCGGTTTGTGGATCTGCTCGCGGATCTGAAGCAGAAATATTGGCAGATACTGCCGATGGGGCCACTCAGTGTGGGGGACAGCCCGTTCCAATCAATCTCGCTGTATGCAGGTAATCCTTATTATATTGATCTGGATGATCTGGTTGAGAACGGATTGCTGCGGATTGAAGAGATTAATTCTTACCGCTGGGGAGACAGCAGTGATAATATAGATTATTCCGTGTTGTATCAGAACCGATATACGGTTCTATGGTCGGCATATGAGCGGTTTGACTGCCGGAATGCGCAGTACATAGCATTTTGTGACAGGAATAAAGAATGGCTCGCGGATTACAGCTTCTATATGGCACTTAAGTACCATACGGACAATAAGCCTTGGTACGAATGGGAAGTGGCGGTTCGGGACAGACAGGAAGAAGCGCTGGCGCAGTACAGGCAGCAGCTTGCCGATCAAATTTCGTTCTGGAACTTCTGTCAATATGAGTTCTACAGACAATGGGATGCCTTGAAGGAATATGCGAACCGCAAAGGCATACAGATGATCGGAGATGTGCCATTCTATGTAGCGTATGACAGTGTGGATGTGTGGGCACATCGGGAATTGTTCAGTTTGGATTCTGAGGGCGGTTTAACTCGGGTGGCTGCCTGCCCGCCGGACGATTTTGCGAAAGAAGGTCAGATCTGGGGCAATCCGGTATATGACTGGGACGCCATGGAGGCGGACGGCTTTTGCTGGTGGAGAGACAGGATCAGACAACAGGCGGCATTATTTGATGTTTTGAAGATCGATCACTTCCTTGGGATCGTGAAATATTTCAGTATTGCAGCGGGTGAAACGGATATCCGGGAGGGACGATGGTCGAAAGGACCGGGTAAGAAACTGGCGGATATCATAGAGGAGGCTGTGGGTGATAAGAGGCTCATTGCAGAAAATATGGGTACGGTTCTTCCGGGGGTCAATAAGCTGATCCATAAGATGGGATGGCCGGATATCAAGGTACTTCTGTTTGCTTTTGACGGCAAGGCGGATAATGAGTATCTCCCGCATAATTATACAGACAGCAACACAGTACTGTATGTGGGAACACATGATAATGATACGCTTGTCGGTTATTATCGGAATCACACTGATTATGAGCTCGCGTATATGTACTCCTATTTAAATATAGAAAACAAAGAGCAAATATCGGATGCTTTGATCAGAACAGCGTATGCCAGTGTGGCGGATGTAGTGATTCTGCAGATGCAGGATATCCTACAGCTCGGAAACGAGGCAAGAATGAATCGGCCTTCTACCATCGGCACGAACTGGAAATGGCGCTTTACGGATGAACTTCTTCCGGAAGAGCGCAGAAGCTGGATCCGTACGCAGACAGCGTTATTCAGGCGATGACGAGGTGGCGGGCGTAAGAAAGGACTAGTCCTTTCTTTATATTCTATAACTATAGAATATAAAACCTTTGATCAAAAATAGAACCTTGTTCAATTGTAAAATTTGTTTAATTTGGTATAAGACGTGAAAACACGTTTTATATAGAAACCAGAAAATGGTGAGATTAAGATTTAGAGAGGAAATGGCCTCTGCTAAATCGGAAAGAAAGAGGAAAAAATTATGAAGAAGAAAGTATTGGCAACATTACTGGCAACAGCAATGGTAGCTGGCTGTCTTGCAGGCTGCGGTAATTCCGGCAACGACACAGCAAGCACACCGGCAGCAGACGACGCAGCACCGGCAGCAGACGATGCAGCACCGGCAGCAGATGACGCAGCTCCGGCTGATGATGCAGCATCGGCAGATGAAGCTGTAGAGTACGGCTCAGGCACAATCAAAGTTTGGGTAGCTGAGAACGTTGTCGAGTTTACCCAGAAGCAGGCAGCAGCATTTATGGAAGCTAATCCGGATATGGCTGGTTATGAAGTCAGCGTTGAGCCCGTAGGTGAAGGTGATGCAGCTGGTAACATGATCACTGACGTAGAAGGCGGCGCAGATATCTTTGGTTTCGCACAGGACCAGATTACACGTCTTGTATCCGCAGGTGCGGTTTGCCCGATCGTAGGCGATAATGCAAATTTTGTTACATCTGAGAACGATGCAGGTGCAGCAAATGCAGCTACCGTAGGTGGCACAATCTATGCATATCCTATGACATCTGATAACGGTTACTTCTTATACTATGACAGCAGCGTTATCACAGATCCTACTTCTTTAGAGAAGATCGTTGAGGATTGTGAGGCAGCAGGTAAGAACTTCTATTTCGAGATCAATTCCGGATGGTATCAGCCGGCATTCTTCTTTGCAACAGGCTGTACATTAACTTATGACACAGATGACGCAGGTAACTTCACAAAATGTAATATCGACTATGCATCCGACCAGGGTCTGGTTGCAATGAAAGAGATCATTGAGTTGAAGTCTTCTTCCTCATTCCAGAACGGTTCTTCCGTAGATAACGGAACCAACATCGCAGCAATCGTTGACGGTACATGGGATTCCGGTCCGGCTCAGGCAGCATTCGGTGACAACTACGCATGTGCTAAGCTTCCTTCTTTCGAAGGTTCTGACGGTAAAACCTATCAGTTAAGCGGTTTCGGCGGATTCAAGTTATTAGGTATCAAGCCTCAGGAAGATGCTGGCAAGCTGGCAGTTTGTCACGCACTTGCTCAGTATCTGACAAGCACAGAAGTACAGCTTTCCCGTTACACAGAGGCAGGCTGGGGTCCTTCTAACGTAGCAGCACAGCAGGATGCAGCAGTACAGGCAGACGTAGCTCTTTCCGCACTGGCAGAGCAGCTTGTAAACACGATTCCTCAGGGTAACTATCCTGGTGACTACTGGACATTGGCAACATCTCTTGGTGATGATGTGATCACGGGTACTCTGAGCACATCTTCCTCAGATGAAGAGTTGATGACAGCTCTTCAGAACTTCCAGGATACTTGCATTTCTTACGCACAGTAATATGTAAAACCAGTACAATATTGTCCGCCAGAGAGCAGTCTCTCTGGCGGGTATTGTAATCATATCAGACAGAAAGAAATACAGAGTCGGGAGGTATTTTGGATATGGGAAAAGAAGCAAATGCCGGCAATATAGCAAAGAAGCAAAGTCCGGTAGGAAAGTTCTTCAGCAATCTTGGCAATGATTTTAAAGAAATCGGCTTGACATTTGCGGAGGGAGATTGGAAAACTAAAATCTCTTTTCTGATTATGGGATTCGGTCCCATTATGCGTAAGCAGTTTGTCCGCGGCTTGGCGCTTCTCGCAGTAGAAGTGTTGTTTATTCTCTATCTGGTCGGCTTCGGATGGAAATATCTGAAGGATATCGGTACGCTGGGAACGGTTGCCAGAGTCATGAATGACAACGGAACCTACAGCTATAATGATAACAGTTTCCTTATTCTGCTTTATGGTATCATGACGATCGTTCTGATCTTTGTGTTCCTGTTGGTATGGCGGATCAATGTCAGAGTGAACCGGAATGAAGAGAAGCTGCTGGCAGAGGGGAAAAAGCTCGCGACGAACAGACAGGATCTGCATTCGTTGTTAGATTCTAACTTTGACAAGACATTAATGGCGCTGCCTTTTACTGGAGTTATGGTATTCACGGCACTGCCGATCGTATTCATGATCTGTATCGCGTTTACGGATTATGATGCAAATCACCAGCCGCCCACAAATCTGTTCTCCTGGGTGGGACTGGAAAACTTTAAGAATATGCTCTCCTTCGGCACATCGGGAATCGGTTCAACCTTCCTTACCGTGCTGGGATGGACATTGATATGGGCATTTTTTGCAACATTCCTCACCTATTTCTGTGGTATGGGCGTTGCAATCATGATCAATAAAAAAGGAATTAAATTCAAGAAACTCTGGAGAACGATTCTGGTTGTTACCATCGCGGTTCCCCAGTTTGTATCCTTGCTGTATGTATATAAGATGTTTGCAAATGACGGTTTGATCAACACTTATCTGATGAAGTGGGGATGGATCAGCTCCTATATTCCGTTCTGGTCTAATCCGACATTGGCAAAAGTTCTGATTATTGTCATTAACCTGTGGATCGGTATTCCGTATACAATGTTGATCACCACCGGACTTTTGATGAATATTCCGGAAGACTTGTACGAGAGTGCAAGGATCGACGGAGCAACCGGATTCCAGATGTTCCGCAGCATTACACTTCCTTACATGCTGTTTGTAACAGGTCCGTTCCTGCTTACACAGTATACAGGTAACCTGAATAACTTCAACGTGATCTATCTGCTGACACAGGGCGGACCTCAGTCCATGGCGCTTTCCAACAAAGCGGGTTATACGGATCTGCTCGTGACATGGCTGTATAAGATGACGGTAAACGATACGAACTACCGTATGGCAGCAGTCCTCGGTATTATGGTATTCGTTGTAACTGCAGTTATTTCCTTGGCAGTATACGGTATTCTGCCGTCTGTAAAAGATGAGGAGGGATTCCAATAATGACAACAAGTTCAATGAAAACAAAAAGAGCGATAAGCAATACAATTACCTATATTGTATTAATTGTTATCAGTATCATATGGTTATTCCCGTTTGTATGTATGTTTTTACAGAGCTTTCGTTCCATGGACGAAGGCGGCGGCGGTATGGTAGATTACCTGCTGCCGAAGAAGTTCTCGCTGGATTCCTATGCGTTCCTGTTCAGCGAAGAGAGCAAGTTCGTGCGCTGGTACGGCAATACTCTGGTCATTGCGTTCTTTGTAGCGATATTATCGACAATGATGGTATTGTGTGTAAGCTATGCACTGTCACGTATGCGTTTTAAAGGTCGTACCGTATTGATGAGATTCTGGTTGATTCTGGGTATGTTCCCCGGATTCCTTTCCATGATCTGCCTGTACTTCCTGCTGAAGCAGTTCGGTCTGACACAGGAGGGCGCGATTCCGGGATTGATCTTAATCGGTGTGGCAAGTTCCGGTATGGGATATTACGTGACCAAGGGATATTTCGATACGATTCCGAAGGCGCTTGATGAGGCGGCACGAATCGACGGCGCTTCCAGAGCGAGAGTATTCTTCACGATGATCCTGCCGATGTCGAAGCCGATTATCATCTACGCATTATTGACAGCTTTCATGAATCCTTGGTGCGATTACGTATTTGCTTCCTATGTGGCATTCGGTTATTCCGACAGCTATAACGTAGCTGTAGCGATGCAGAGATGGGTATGGACCAATGACTATCAGGGCTACTTCACACGTTTCTGTGCGGGTGGTATGTTGATCGCAGTGCCGATCACGATACTTTTCATGTGCCTGCAGAAGTACTATGTAGAAGGTGTTACGGGTGGTGCTGTCAAAGGTTAGGAGATGAAGATATACTAAGGCTGCAAAATACGCAGCCTAAGTATAACTATATCATCTCCGGAAGAATGCCGCCGAGGACGGCGAGCATTCTTCCCGGCTGAGTTGAAGGTTATAATAGAAATAAATATGGAAATGCAGACTGTCTGTGGGCGGTCTGCATTTTTCAGAATTAGAAAGGTGTGTGACAGGAATATGAGAAAGGACAGGAGAACTGTGCGGAATATTGCTCTTGTGATGGCACTGTGCCTGATGTTCGTGACTTCCTGTGGGAAGGCGGAGGAAGTACCACAGGCAGCCGGACAGACGGAAGGTGCGGCGGAGGAAGATGTAGGTGGCGCGTCAGACGCACAGCAGGGCGATATGGCGGAAGCTGAGAGTGGGGAAGCGGCGCAGTCGCAGCTGGATATCACGGATACGATCCCTCTGAATATCATAGATGATAATTACCGTACTTATTATGAAGTGTTTGTATACTCCTTCTATGACAGTAACGGGGACGGGATCGGCGATCTGCAGGGGCTGATCTCCAAACTGGATTATATCAATGACGGAGATGATACGACCGACGAGGACTTAGGGTGTAACGGAATATGGCTTATGCCGGTTCATCCGTCGCCGACCTATCATAAGTATGATGTGACGGATTATTATGATATTGACCCGGTATACGGTACGCTGGATGATTTCAAGGAATTTCTTGCGGCATGTGATGAGAGAGGAATTAAGGTCATTATGGATCTGGTGTTAAATCATTCATCTTCCAAGCATCCTTGGTTTCAGGAAGCGTGTACCTATCTGAAGAATCTTGGGGATGGCGAACCGAATACGGAGGAGTGCCCATATTTCGATTATTATCACTTTTCCAAGGAAGAGCAAAGCGGCTATTATAAAGTGGCGGGAACGGATTGGTACTACGAGGGGCAGTTCTGGAGCGAGATGCCGGATCTGAATCTGGATTGCGAAGCGCTTCGGGATGAGATCGCGAAGATTACCGCGTACTGGCTGGATATGGGTGTGGGCGGCTTCCGGCTGGATGCGGTTAAGGAATACTATACTGACGGACAGCAGGAAAATATTGATTTTCTGGCATGGCTGACTGATGTAGTCAAAGAACAGAAAGACGACGCATATCTGGTGGGAGAGGCATGGCTTAATATCAATGAATATTCCAGATATTATGCCAGCGGTATGGACAGTCTCTTCAACTTTGCTTTTGCGGGAGCGGAGGGCGTTATCGCAAAGGTTATGAACGGTACATCGGCGGAGAAGTACGGCACTTCCTGTGCATCACTTACGGAGACATTCGGACAGTATAATGAGAACTATATTGATGCGCCTTTTTATACCAATCACGATATGGCGAGAAGCGTCGGCTATTATGTGGGAGAAAACTCCTTAAACCGCGTTAAGATGGCAGGAGCGATGAATCTGTTTATGAGCGGTTCGGCGTTTGTCTATTACGGAGAGGAACTGGGCATGAAAGGTTCCGGTAAGGACGAGAATAAACGCGCGCCCATGTACTGGAGTAAGGACTCAGAGACGGAAGGCATGTGCGATGGTCCGGCGGATATGGATTCTTTCGAGATGAAATATGACAGCTTGGAGGAGCAGCAGCCGGATTGCGATTCGATCTACAATTACTACAAGAAAGCGATCAAGGTAAGAAATCAGAATCCCGAGATTGCCAGAGGAACGGCAGAGTATCTGGATCAAGTATCCGGAGAAAAGATATGTGTGCTTCGGAAGGTTTACGATGGTTCAGAGGTGCTTCTCGTGTTCAACACGGGTGCAGAGAACGAGGCGGTAGATTTAAGCAGTATTACGCTGAACGGCAATGCGGTGGGAGATACCACAGAGGTACGTGCAACGCTCACTACAGGAGATGAGGCAGTTGCGATCGAGGGTAGTGTGGCGACGATGCCTGGGTACTCAGTGCTGATAGTAAAGTAGCGCGAATGAAGAATAGTTGTGCAGTATAAGCAAAAACCTCGAAGGTTCCGTGCCTTCGAGGTTTTCGCTTGTGTAAAAGGGGAATTCTTCCGGAATTGCTATAACCGACTTGACTTCCGTGATCAAGTCTATAATTAATATAATCTTTTTTTTCGACAGAGTCTATAATTATATTACAAAAGAATAAAACTATATTAGCGAAACAAGTCGGAAAATGATAAATATAGCTAAAATATGGTGGAAGAATAAAAATATTTTGCCTATAAAAACAAATCAATAACCGAGATAATTACGCTGACTCTGGATCTCCGGCGGAATTTCCGCACCGATATTCTTCAGTTTCTGGAACAGGTTATCATAGTGATGGATCTTCTGCGCGAGTTTAATATCGTAGCGTTCCATCGTATCCTTATAGAGAGGGTTCATCTTCAGCTTATCGCGGATCTCCTTGGAGAACGGACAGTAGGTGAACAGAATAGCCCGGGCTATTTTGTTCAGACGGGGAGAACCGGAACCCTCGAAGAGAACCCAGGATATATAATCTCTGATAAACATTTCTTTAAAGCTGTTCTTAGCCTTCTGCATATTGAGTTTGATCTTATCCTTGGCATCAGGAGACAGATCATGGTTTTTCTTATAGAACTGAATATAATCGAAATATTCGCTGGTAAGAGAAGCTTCGGAGATATCGTTCCATCGGGCACCCTGTACGCGCTTGCACATTTCCCAGCGGAAGTCGCCGGTAAGCCTTACCAGAATGTTAGTCAGATCCTCCATCTGGAAGATGGATATCATCATACGGGAAGGGGTGGTACGCTTACGCCCTTCGATCTCCTGCCACATAACACCTCTGACACCTACGTTTGGCATCAGGATCAGATCGGGGAGAATCTCTACGCTGACATATTCCTTACCGATACCCAGCTTAGGGTTGGTGTAGACCATATCCCGGTAGTACGCGCTGAAGTCAACGGAACGAACCTGATTAAAGGTCTGTTCCACCTTATCGGCGGATACGAGGGACTTATCCAGCTCTTTTAAGATATTATGCTCCGAGAACACCGGACAGAAGCTGCTGATCCGTCCGAAAGTAATCTTATTGACGGACTGGAACATGTTCTGCAGTTCGAACATTACCTGTTTCTCCCGGTCTTTGAGCATGGTCGTCTCTTCCTTGGCGGTGATCTTGCCGGTTATTTTGAGCTCATGCACGTAAGCCTGATAGTCGGTATCGAATTCGTTACGGCTGGGTGTTTTCTTTCCTTCATAGATGGCATGCAGCCACTCGTAGATCGTAAACACTTTTCTGGACGGGTCCGAAGGAATTCTGTCCACAATAGAATAGAGATAGGCAGCATTCTCCATGCCGGCCAGATGTTCGTCCACATAGCCGAAATTAAAGAACATCTTAAGCACCTTGGGCACCTCAAAATCCTGAAGGCTGCGAAGGAATGCTTTCTCATAGATCTGATAGAACAGCTTGGTGATGGTCAGACGCAGTTTCCTGGAAGTATCATCCGAGCTGTTCTTGTCAGTCAGCTTGCTGTACTGATTAATAGCATTCCGAAAGGCGGTGGCCGTCTCTTCATCCACTTTGGAATAGGTCAGAATTGTGTTCATAGAGTCTGCGATATCCGGAACATTATCCGGCTTCATATCCTCATCGGCAGCAGATTCCGTATACTGGTCTAAGGAGTTTAAGCGTTCGCGGTATTCGGAGACACGTTCTTTATACATATTTTTGTCTATAGATGCCTGACTCTCCAATTGAATCATCATAGTGGAGATTGCTGCAATCAGTGTGGTGGAGTCATCCGCATGAGCCCCGATCCTATAGAGCAGAGAGGTATACAGATCGAAGAAATCCAATCTGTTTTTGCTCATTAGCAAATTGATGATTTCTGATTTATAGTCATACAGCACACGGCACACTGATATCACTCCGTATACATCCTGACTCGCTTTGAGCAAAAGCCCCTGAAGAAAATCAGCATCCTGCTCCTTGACGGGAGTTCCGGTAACCAGTTTGCGAAGCTGTGAATAATAGCCGCCGATCCATCCGGCCACATCCTCTTCCAGAACGAGTTCGGATAGGGTTTCCAGTCCCGGCAATGCACGGGCCGAGATATTGTGCTTCGTACAAAAAGACAGATACCCTTTGTAGCTGTCCATCAGATAGTGATAGAAATTATTGCAGTCGAAACATGCCAGTTCATATTGATCCAGAATCTCTTGTAATTGTTTGAACATGGATGTAACGATCCGCTGCGCCATATCAGGATTGGCACGTATGATGCCGGAGAGCTGCGACGTATTAAACGGATAGGAAGCAACGGACGAAGCCTCTTCCGTATGATAAGTGATGAAGTGGGAATCAAAGAAAAGCTCACAGACTCCGATGACATCTCCCTTAGATAAGTAAAATTCACCACCGGGATAGGTGGCGCGCACAGTTCCTTTGGCAATCACATGCAGCGCATTGATCGCCTGCTCGCTCTGTACCAGAAGCGCTCCCGCAGGAAATTCTTTTACAGCCATAACATAACCCCTTTTATCCGCCTAAGGGCAGATACCCTTCTTCATAAAAATAACGTGCACTTAGTGCATTTGAGACCCTTTTGTCACTACCTTTTAGTCTACTACGATTGCGCGATAATTACAAGAATGAATGGGCGGCGATGGCAACGGATAGCAACTTGCACAAGAATATTGCCGGTATTTTGTGCTGTACTTTTATAGAAAGTATGCTAGAATAATATGACGGAGATGTCGAAAAGAGTGTCAATCGGTAATTTGACAGTAATGTCATGTTAGGGGTTGTATGTCAGGAAGGGTAATGTTGATGGATAAGGAAGAAATCGGATACAGACAGCAGCAGGATGATATTGCATACAGGAAACAGATAGTCAGTACCTATAAGCCGGACGTGGAGCGGCTGATCCGCTATCTTCCGTGGCTGGAGGAAAAGGCGGGAAGCAATGTGGCTGAGACTTTCGAGGGCTCCGGAATCAAAGGGAGTTCGATCACTTTTCCGGTATATGACAGTACACTGATGAGTTTTATCAAAGATGTGCAGCGGACGACACTGCTTGACAGGAACTATCCGTATATCTATTCGAGACACAGAATACGGACGCTGCAGGACGAGCTCAGGATGATTGACCGGGCAAGTATTATGGATATGGATATTCTGAAAGGTATCTTGTCTAAATATGTGCTGGGCGGTATGACGAAAGCCAGATTGTGGTCGGAGGCAGTATATAACAGTATTTTCCTAAAAGTGATACGCAAGATGAAAGAAAACCTGGAGTTCTGGGATAAGCCGATGGTATGACCAGAAAAGTCAATAATGCTAAGAATTAAGAAGGAGAAGGAAACAGGAAAAACATGGGAGAAAAATCAGTTCAGAAGAAACAATATATTCTGGATACCGCGAGGAAAGTCTTCGTGGAGAAGGGATTTAAGAATGTGACGATGAAGGATATCGTGGAAGCATGTGAGATCAGCCGGGGCGGGTTGTACTTATATTTCGACAGCACGGAGCAGATTCTTTTGGAGATCTTACAGATGGAAGCGCAGGAGACGGACGATGTCTTCACCGAACATATTTCGGAGGAAGATACGGCGGCGGATATCCTGACTCTTTTCCTGAAGGAGCAGAAGAAAGAGCTGCTGCAGAAAAAGAATAATTTGACCGTTGCAGTCTATGAATATTTCTTCGCACATGAATCGACTGATAAGAACAATATGCTGCGCAGACAGTTCGACGCGGGTGTCAGGGTATTGGAGAAACTCATTCAGGCCGGAATCGCCAGTGGAGAGTTTTACTGTGAAGACCCCAGGGGAGCGGCGACTAATATTATGTATGTACTGGAAGGAATGAAGATCAACGCACAGACTTTCGGGATCACGGAGAAGATGGTGGATGAACAGCTTCTGTATATCATGCAGGGGCTGATTGTGGAGTTTGAGTAGTATTGGGAAGAGCTTGAACCCGGATTCGGATATAGATATTATCACGGTCTTGTTAGGAACCGACGAAATGTTTGTAGGGGATAAGCTTTGATATTATGTGGATATACCGTAGATGGTGCATCCACATTTTTTATAAGGCACAGTGAAGCGATTGGTGAAAAGTTGTAAATCAAGGGCGGAATATATAGTTGAAAGTGAGGAGTAACTGTGGCGGAAAAGAATAACGCGAATATTGGCTTTGAAAAAGAAATATGGGATGCGGCATGTGTGTTATGGGGACATATTCCGGCAGCAGAATATAGGAAAGTCATTGTGGGACTTATATTTTTAAGATATATTTCGGCAGCATTTGATAAAAGGCACAAAGAGTTGGTTGATGAAGGCGATGGATTTGAAGATGATATTGATGCATATACTATGGAAAATGTTTTCTTTGTACCGGAGGAAGCAAGATGGTCAACGATTGCTTCTGCCGCGCACACTCCAGAGATTGGTATAGTAATTGATAATGCAATGCGGGCAATAGAGGCAGATAATAAGAGTTTGAAAGATGTACTCCCTAAAAATTATGCAAGTCCTGATTTGGATAAAAGAATTTTAGGTGATGTGGTTGACATTTTTACAAATAGCATTGACATGGCTGATACAGAAGCAAATGAAGATCTGCTTGGAAGAACATATGAATACTGTATAGCACAGTTTGCAGAAAAAGAAGGAGCAAGCGGAGGTGAGTTCTATACACCGTCAAGCATTGTAAAAACACTGGTTGAAATACTTAAGCCATTTGAAAATTGTCGAGTATATGATCCGTGCTGTGGTTCGGGCGGTATGTTTGTACAGAGTGCAAAATTTATTCAGGCACATAATGGGAAAAGAGGCGCAATTTCTGTATACGGACAAGAAGCCAATGCTGATACATGGAAAATGGCAAAAATGAATATGGCTATTAGGGGGATAGATGCAGACTTCGGGCCATATCAGGCAGACACATTTATGAATGACTGGCATAAAACATTGAAAGCAGATTTTATACTTGCCAACCCTCCGTTTAACTATCATCCATGGAATCAGGAAAGACTGGTAGATGACCCTCGTTGGAAATATGGCCTGCCTCCAGCTGGGAATGCCAACTATGCATGGATTCAACATATGATTCATCATCTGGCACCAAATGGAAAGATAGGGCTTGTACTTGCAAATGGTGCGTTATCGACGCAGTCAAGCGGTGAAGGAGAAATTCGTAAGAAAATAGTAGAGGACGACCTAATTGAAGGCATTGTTGCAATGCCTACACAGCTTTTTTACAGTGTCACTATTCCCGTAACCCTGTGGTTTATTACTAAGAATAAAAAGCAAAAGGGAAAAACCTTATTTATCGATGCCCGGAATATGGGGCATATGGTGGATAGAAAGCATAGAGACTTAGATGATGAGAAGGATATAAAAAAGTTAGCAGATACGTTTGAAGCATTTCAAAATGGAAAATTGGAAGAGAGAAAGGGTTTTTGTGCAGTAGCAACAATTCAAGATATAGCGAATCAGGATTATATTCTTACGCCAGGGCGTTATGTTGGAATAGAAGAGCAGGAGGACGACGGAGAACCATTTGAAGAAAAAATGGCAAGGCTTACTTCAGAGCTATCGGGTATGTTTATCAAATCACATGAATTAGAAGAGGAGATAAGGAGGAAATTGGGGGCGATAGGGTATGACGTATAGGTTGTTAGATATATGTTCATTTAGAAAAAGCAAGGTTGCAGTAGATACCTTAAATAATTGTAATTATATATCAACTGAAAATATGTTACCAAATAAAGTTGGAATTACAGAGGCAAGTTCATTACCTGCAGTTTCATTGACTCAGGAGTATAGGAAAGGAGATGTACTTGTTTCAAATATCAGGCCGTATTTCAAAAAAATATGGCAGGCCACATTTGATGGAGGATGTTCAAATGATGTGATGGTATTTGTGGCGAATGAAGATGTAGATAAATGTTTCTTGTATTATGTGCTTGCAAACGATGATTTTTTTGCATATGCAATGGCTACATCCAAAGGCACAAAAATGCCAAGAGGAGATAAGGCCTCAGTAATGCAATATGAAGTTCCTAGATATGATATTGATACACAGAAAAGAATATCAAGTGTATTGCGAAATATAGATGAAAAAATTGAAATAAATAAGGCGATAAACAATAATTTAGCGGCTTAGAAATCTATGCCAGAAACATCGAGCTCGCCAGACATCAATTGGGGCAGTAAAGCATCTCGAACAGAAGACAATCTCTCGTTTTCCTGTCGATTATGTATGTAGGTTTCAAAGAGAGGATTGACCAATTCTTTCCAATTCCTGAGCTCTGGCATGGAAGGTAACGGGAATGTTATCTTCTTAAGATTTGATGCTGGTTGAGCTATTGATGGTACACCAGTTTGGTTTGCATACGATAAGAGTTCGTGCTGTCCAGCCGCACTATGAAAATACATGAGTAGAAATTCAGGAACTACTTTTGCTTCATTGCATCGCAAATAAAATTGACGTTGGGATAAAACATATCGGTGGTACTTACACCTGTCATGAATCATAGCAACTTGACCAATATTCCCAGCATGAGTGAATATAAGATCATGCGGATATACAATAGAATTTTTGAGTTTTTCCGCATGTTCTTCGGTAATATAGTTAAAAACCGATTCTTCTAACAGATAGCCACGAAGGTGATTTCCACTTATGATAGGAACCCCAGACGAAACAAACGTTGATACTTTAATATTTGATCCAAATGGTCCCATAGCTACCTTATCAGCTATATCAGCAATAGAGGCTGTAGTACAGTTGGATGTTGTGATAAGTTGCCGATATAAGGCATTTGCTTGTTGCAGTAAATTATTGTTTATACAAATATTATTGTTTATTTTTTGATCAATCTGATATAAGAGCTTTCCAATTTGTCTCTGCATTGATAATTCTT
>JAAUZY010000059.1 GCA_014804355.1 Lachnospiraceae bacterium | reverse complement strand
TGCCCCATGTCTTTCCAGACACAAACGTTTATGAAAAGCTGGGCACAAGTACGTGCATATATGCACAATGCACACTATGCTCTCATGCAGACAAACTGCATGTGCAGCATGGCGCGTGTGCGCTCAGCGCAGTAGATGCGCAGAGCTGATTTTTAGTTTTTGTCTTCATACTTGTCATAATTTGTCGAAATTCATCAAATCTATGCAACATTGTCAAGTGATGATTTCAATTTTGCGCACAAAAAAAGCAGGGACTCTCTCGAAGCTCTGCTCTTAGCTGTTATTTTCGGTTATGCAATATAATACATGGTAAAACACTATCTCAACGACCGAAATTTATACTTTTTCATAAAATAAACTAATAAATTCATTTATTTTATTAGAATCAAAGTTTTTATCTAATATATCAAATAAATTATTCTGATATACTTCTTCAATAGTATTCAATAAATAGTCCAAAACAAACAGTTTTTGAATAAAGCACACACCCTGATTCTTGCATTCATAGTGGCATACGCAATTACCATGAAGAACTGGATTCCGCTCTTCATACAATTCTTCGCAAAACTCCTTAATGAATTCTTGATCAAGATATTTTTTTACCGCTGTTCGTTCTATAACATCTCGAATTCTAGTACTCTGAAATTCCTCTTCTTTCTTAAAATCATACATTACAGAAACATTATTAACAAATACTTTTTCTGTTTTATTTATTTCAAATGACAGTTCCCACAAAAGACCCTCAATAACAGAAAATTCTATAATCATAGCACTATCATATTGTTTATTTTGAAAATTCATCATAATACTTTTTACCTCCAGATTCCTTCAGATTCCTTCAGATTCCTTCAGATTCCTTCAGATTCCTTCAGATTCCGTCTCACGGCGGACACCCTTGCTGTTCGACTATGTGCTTCGTCGTTGCCTGCGCGCACTCGGGACTTTCACCCGTTAGAGTTCGCCCATGCTGGGCGAACTAAAGATACCCCATGCACCACTACCGGCACATGGGGTATCCCCTCATCCACTAACCAGACAATTACTGATCAAATCTATATGCTCCCACGTTGTCTCTGCATTTGATCTTGACCAAGAATTCTTCATTAAGATTCGGCGCCTACACCGAAGCGCGGCAACCCTTTTTTATTAATGCTTTGCTGCTTTATGAACAGCTAATGTCTTACCTGCATTACTTTTAGCACCTTTGCTTGAGGCGTTAGACGCAAGAGTCTTAGCCGCTTTACCAACTTTACCGCCATGATGTACTGCCATACTATTTCCCTCCTTTGCATTTTTTAACACTCTTGCAAAAGATTATCTTCTCTGTTATATTTAAATTGCTTATATTCAAATGTCGAAAGATAATCTTTTGACATCAGAACCAGATATCTTATCTGGTTCTATTTATGTAAAAGAATAATTCTATTACATTAATTTTATCCTACCGCTTTCTTACGTTTTATATATTCTTCATATGTGCCTTCCGGCAGATACAACCCATCTTCATACATCTTTTCCCACAAATTAATTGCTTTTTTTTGAGTTATTATTCCTAATTCTTCCGCTTTTACCAATACATCTGCCGTAGTCCATAAAATAATTCCATAATTTTCTACGTATCGACTGACATCTTTTAAGTTGTTACTTGCCAGACAAGCGGCTTCATCTTCCGCATAAATCAACATACTTATAGCCGCTGACTCACCCTGCCCCATACTTTCCTTTAATTCTTTATACTTTATTCCCATATCAGAAAACGGATCAATATCTCTAATATACACATTTCCAGAACCACGCACTTTATCTTTCTTATTATTTAACTGCATAAGCGGTGTTTGCAGACGTTCCCTTGTTCTAGTACTATATCCCAGTTCCTCTATTACTGCTTGCGGAACCACTATATCCATTCCCAATTTTGCAAATAATCTCGTCACAATTCCAAATTGATTTCTCCACAAAAAACTTGACAAAAAATCTGTATCGGAAATGACAATTTCATTTTTTTCGGCAGTATTGTTTATCTTGTCACGCTGATCAGTCATATATAAGTGCCTCCTTAATCATTTTACTCCATCGCTCATCACAAAATCCTTCAAGAGCAAATTGTTTATAAAGGCTATCTGAAATGCGTTCTTCTTTATGAGCACGTTCAAGAAGCTGACTGTATTGACCATATGATTTCTCCATTTCTTCCTCAGGAGATTTCATATACAAGGACATATCTGTTCCCGTATCCTTAATCATATCGATAATATTCGAATTTATTAATTTATGATAAACAAGATCATTAATTTTCCCTTCCTGATGCAGTCTGTATACAACTGCCTGAAAGCTCATACGGAATAATTGACTTAATCTTACAATCTGTTCCAGCGTCCATTCTTTCACTTCATATTTTTCAGCAAACCATTCTAATGCGTCACAAGGAAGTAAAAAGTAAGATGCAAAGCGATCCGCCTCTTTTTCAGAATCTGTTATAGTTCCCTTTTTACAAATAACTCCCTGCCCTCGATGTTCAATTTCAATATGATATAATTCATGCGCAACGGTAAACCGCTGTCTCCCTAAAGACATCATAGAATTTACGGCAATTATTTTAGAATCGCCATCAATAACGCACATCCCACTAATATTCTCTGTCATGGGCAGTCTGATAAAAGTATAACATTCCTGTGCAAGCAACAGGCCTATTACATCAATCGGCTCTGTACTCCCATAACCATTTATTCTTCTCAGTTTGACAGCTTCCGTCTGTAGTTGTAAATCATCTTTCATTACACTATCACTCACTCTCTAAACTAACTTTAATCCGTCTCAAATTCAATGCAATCTGCTGTACCTTTGAAACTACTTCAATATCATCCAATGTTAGATCTTTTGCCCGATAAGCTACTGCAAGAGGACGATATTCCTGTTCCTCCAAAACAGCATCTGCCTCACACCCGAATAAACTGCATGCCTTTTCAATCAATGCCATTCCAAGGCTTCTTTCGCCAACTTCAAATTTTGCAATCAAAGAGCGGTCTACCTGAAGAAATTTTGCAATCTGCTCTTGAGTAAAATCATTTTGCTTTCTAATTTCTTTAAAACGCCTCCCGGCATTTACCAGCATTTCATTTCTCTCTTTGTCTGCCATATGAATTTCCTCCGATTATATAAGCATCTTTTGTTATCTTAATATACAACGCAATTGTCACATTGTCAAGATTAACACATTTAAAAAATGTGACAAATTATGTGTATTACTTTTCACACTCAAACTAATCAGCCACTGCCATCGCATTTAACTTTGACATCGGCTCTTCGCAATCTCAAGTATTCCACCCTAAATTTATTTCTGCAGTTTCCCATATTACGGATTTAAAAATATACTACTCCAACATCAACATAATACAGAGGCAAAACTCCCCATCCTTTAATGCAATATCTATATCGCCGGCATACTTTCCCGCCGTCCTGCGGATATTGGACAGGCCGTATCCATGTCCTTTAGCTTTTTCCTTCGACGTAACCGGAAGCCCGCTTTCCGCATCCCATTGTAAATTTCCTGTAAAGCTGTTGCAGATTTCCATGATATAGGCATTCTTCCTGCGGTATGACTCAACGGATATCTGTTTCGCACTTTCTTTTTCAGCATTTTCTTTTTCAGTATTTTCTATTGCATTCTGCAAAGCATTGTTCAAGATCACGCTCATGTCAAAGACATTGATATTAGAATCCACAGGGTAATGAAATTCTGAACGGAAAGAAATTCCCCTTTCCCCTGCCTCCTTTCTAAACTCCTGTAAAATCACATCCGTTACCGGATTTCCGCTTTCTATCCCGCCCGTCATTTGAGAAAGCTCTGTCTTTAATTCTTCACTGTATGCCTTAGCCTCCTCCGCATTATTTCCTTCATAAAGCCTTTCCAACGTGAGGATATGGTTGGTCATATCATGCCTGACGCTGCGGATATTCTGATAAAGGTCCTCCACCTGCTCGATATGCCGCCTGATACTGTCAACCTGCACAGCAAGAATTTCCGTCTGCCGGTTCTCTTCCTGCCTTGCCTTGATTTCCTGATATAATACAATAAGCACAACAATCAAAACAACAGTTGCTGCATAAAACAGCAATATCAATATATCATAATCATCCTTCTTTCTCCCAGCTTCTACAATATAAACCATGCGGTGGCTCCCTATGATTACAAATGCCATCATTCCCATGAGTGATGGCAACGCCAGCATAAGCAGTTCCCTTTTTTCCAGATCCGCACTCTTATTCCTATAGACCTTTATGATCTGCCGGATTCCAATAGCGGTAAATACAAACTCAAACGTCAGATAGAAAACAGTCACCCCTGCATACAAAGCGATCCACGTCAGATCATCCGGATGACTCCGCATATAATCCGTATGTTCAGCAAAAGCGTATAAGTTGTCATATAGAATTTCCGCCATGGCAGCACAAAGCCAGCTTACGGAGAAGAACATGATCACAAGAAATGCTTTCTGTCTATAATTTCTACGATCGATACAACAGATCAAAAAGAACATGATCAAACTTCCTATGCGATATGCCCTAAAAAGATCCATGGGCTGCGGCGTAACATACAGCAGCATTATGATCAGAAAATGGATAGCTCCGACATAAAATGCAAATTTTTTCGTTTTCTTGGCAGATACATGGATATCTTCTGAGCCACACATATCATCAGGCATAGCTCCGGAGAGCATAAACGGCTTTACCAGACGGTAAAAAAAGTATCCCCTGATCAATATCTCCATCACCACATACATCTCATGAACTACAGTATATCCCACCCTCTATTCCTTCCCTTCCTCTGATTGAATCTTAAATAGCATTTGACGAAATTCTGATAATTCTGTTTTGACATTGGTACCTGCGCATTTTCTAAATAAATGGTTTTCGCGTCATATTTCCTGATAAAATTGAAATTTATAAGATATGCCCTATGGGAACGGTAGAAATCATCCCCTGCTTTTTTCTCCAATTCTTTCATTCTCCCATAGAATTCTATATCCGTATCCATTGTGTGGATGATTATTTTCCTGTTGAACACTTCTGCATATACGACGTCTTCCAACGGGATGGTAACATGCTTGCCTTTTGTGGTTACCATCAGGCTCGGCATTTCCTTTTTTATACCCATGCGCTCCGTCTTTCTTTCCCGAAACTGCCTGACGGCATTGTGCAGGACTTCCGCAAATTTCTCATCTTCAAACGGCTTAACAAGATAATGAAACGCCCCGACATCAAACGACCGGAATACATAATCTCCTGTCACGGTCACAAAAATAATTATCATATGCCGATTCAGTTTACGGAGTTCACTAGCAGTCTCCAGCCCGTCCATTCCCGGCATCTGTATGTCAAGAAACAGAATGTCCGGAAGATGTAATGCGTCTAATACTTCCTGCCCGGACCCGTAAGATACAATATCTTCCGCCGGATAAAGCTTCTTAACTTTATCGATGATCATCTCCCGGATCTCTTTCCGGTCATCACATACACCAATCTGCACAATTTCACCTCCCGAAAAACATATGATATATTTATATCGGATTTCATCCCGGTTGTCATCAATAGCTTGTCGCAGACAGACCATTTTATGTTGTAAAAAAAGTAAATCGCTTCGCGATTAACTTTGCGAGATTTGCTCGCTTACGCTTCGCAAACTCGTGCAGGAACGCAGGAATTTCCTATAAGAAAAACCCCGCCACGGCTCCTTCACGGAATCATGACGGGGTTTTCTTTATTTACAGCACGGTTTCGCACTGCTTATTATGTTTTGTTACTTACATCACCTGAGATACTATCTTGTGTCAGATGTCATCGGTTTCGCGGTAATCTTAAAGTTTACGGTCTTGGTACCGCCGTACTCGCCGATACCGTGTATGGTCACTTTTGCCGTGCCCTTCTTGATATTGTTGGAGTACCCTGTAACCTCGAAGTTGGATTTGTCTATCGCCTCCCACTTCCCGTTTACCTTCATCTCGACGGTGATGGCATCTTTGCCGGGCTTCACCTCCGCACCTGTATATTGCTGCGGTTCAACCTTAACTCTGGCTGTTGCAATACTCTTGTTATTGGCAATGACTTTGAATTTCGCGGATACTTCTCCGGTGTAATTTTTGCCCTTGCATATTGCCGTGACTTTTATAACATCTCCCACCATCGGGGTTTCAGTAATAGCACTGCCATCCTCGTAAGTGTATGCCGTCTTCTTATCGACAGTGAAATCTGTCTTATTCTTCAGCTTCTTGCCGTTTAAGTCGGTGATTACCGGAATCACGGTGTTGTACTTCTTCGCATTCTTTTCCAGAATATCTCCCGCAACGGCATTATCCACCAGATCACTGAGATCTCTCGGTATAATCGTGAACGGAATATCCTTGATCGTTCCCTTATAATTGCCTTTACCCTTAATCGAGACTTTTGCATCGCCAACCGCCGTATTCTTCGTATAAGACAATGTATAATCTTTGCCCTGCTCCAGCTTCTGTGTGACAGCGTCGTTTACCTTAAATCGTGCATTCACATTCTCATCGGTAAGCTTACTGCCGCCCTTTGCATAAGGGATCTGAGCCGTGATCGCATTGTTCTCTCCGTAGGTAAACAGACTGTCCTCCTTGGCAATATCATAAGCCGTGATCTTAAAGGTCTTCTTGACCGTGCCGGTGTAACCGTTGATACCGGTCACCACGACGGTGGCCGTACCCACATCCTTGTTCTTCTGATACTCTACTAAATACTTCTCATAACCATTCTCTTCTGTATCGTCAACACCAGCAACTACCACTTCCGGCTTCTGTGCTGTCCCCGTGTAAACAAGTCCTGCTTTCGGCACATCTTTCAATGATACTTTGTTTGCCTTTAAAGCTGTTCCTGTAATCTTGAAGGAAGCCGTCTTTTCACCAACATACTTCTCACCGCTTCCCCTGACGGTGATTGTCGCCGTCTCGCCGACCTCCGTATGTTTTGTATCATAGATTACTTCGTAGTCCCAGCTCTCTTCCGGCTTGCTGTCATCTTTGCAAATCAGCGTATTATTTTTACCGTAAGTCACGATGACATCCGGAGTCTGTACCTTGCCTTTCTTTGTAGTCTCATCCCACTCGTATGGCCGCGCTGGAATCTTCTTGATGGTTACCTTGCTCATCAGCACTTGCTCAGCTTTATTGGCAAGTACCATATTAATCTCTTTGGTTCCCTTGAAGTTTTTACTGTTTGGTTTGGCCTCCAATATAACTTTGTAATTGCCCGGTGTCTTACCGTCTGTTTCGGGATTCTCGTAAGCAACCGTATAATCCGTATTCAGCTTCAACGCTTTGCCGTTATATTTTACTACCGGCTTCGGCTTTACCTGTTTTGAATTATTTGCTGCCACTGCCCCGTACAGATCAGCGATCTCCAAAGTGCCGATATTCAATTGATCAATAGAAAACTTCTTTTGGATCGACTGTGCATAGTTTCCTTTTCCAGTCACGGTAACAATCGCCTCGCCCACGTTGGTATTCTGCTTATAGGCAACCGTATAGTCAGTCTTTTCTTTCAGTTGTCTTGTGCCGTCGTAAACCAGAATCGCCGGCTTAATTGCCTTGCCCGTGTAGGTAATATGGTCTGCGCCCTCCTCTTGTGTAAACATTGACGCATCCGCCCATTTGATCCAAAGTCCATGGGGTGCTTCCTCCAAATCCGCATAGGCTTTCTCTAAAGCCGCCCTTGCACGGTCGATATCCGCCTGTGTTGCATTCGGATCGTTCACCACACGCTCCGCCTCTTTCAGAGCCTCCTGGAATGCTGCCCAGCTTTCGTCGGTATAATCGCCCTGCTCTTTCTTGCCGTATTCATCCACAAGTTCTTTCAACTTACTGTTGTCCACAGGATCGGTACTACTGTATTCCCTGAGTCCTTTATAAGCCGTCTGAAGCGCTTCATAAGCCTGATTGACCTCTTCCTGCGTCGCGTCCGTCTTAGACAGGACTTTATTCGCCTTTTCCAGAGCCTGCGTGAACTTTTTCCAGCTATCGTACGTGTAATTGCCCTGTTCCGTCAGCTTGCTGCACTGCTCTACCAATGCTTTCAGTTTATTTTTGTCAACAGTTCCCTCCGGAACCTCCAGCCCGTTATAGGCAGCCCGCAGCTGATCTATGGCACTGTCGATCTCTTCTTCCGTCACATCACTCTTCTCGGCAGTTGTCCTGGCTGCCGCCAGCGCGTCGGTAAATATCTTCCAGCTTCCATCCGTATAGTCGCCCTTTTCCAGTTTCTCATATTCTGCAATTAAGTCTTTCAGTGTCTGCAGTTTTTTGTCATATGCGGTATCCGGATCTTCCGCCTCTCCCTTGACGAGAACCATGGCTGAGATCGGGGCAACCTTCACCTGTCCGTCTGGCACGGAATAAAGCGTCTCAATACCTGCCTTCTGATCATTAATGCAGACATTCCATGTTCCTTCGGCAACGCCGTAATTGTTATACAGATTGATCGCCTGCTCGGAGTTCGTAGCATTGAAGATCACTACGATTCCGTCAGAAACTTCACTTGCTATCTGGTCCTTGCCGCCTATCACAAACATAACTACTTCGTTGGTGATCCAATTGTATTTCACATTCTTCGCTACGTCAGCCGCCGATGTCAGACGCAGTGCGGCATGGTTTTTACGGAACGCAATAAGTCCTTTGTAGTAATCCCTTACATTTCTGTATTCTTCCTTATTAAGATCACTCCACTTAATGCTGTTGACCGAGTCAGGAAGATTATAGCTGTTATGCTCCACACCGTGATTATCCTCATCCGGAGTCAAACTTGGCTTCGTCCTAAGAATCTCCTCGCCCGCATGGATCAGCGGAATTCCCTCTGCCGTCATATAGATTGCGGCAGCAAGGTTGTTCATCCGAATTCGGTCTTCTTCCGAGGCATCTGATCTGGAAACACTGATCTTATCCCACAGTGTATAGTTGTCATGGCAGGATGCATAGTTTATGGTCTGCGTCGGGCTCTTGCACCATGAAGTCGCTGCTTTAAAGCAAGCCGCGATTTTCTCCTCGAGTCCGATTGCTCCATTTACAAATCCGGTATTCTCCACATTAAAGTTATCACCCTTGAGGGCATCCCGAATAGTATCGCTGAAATAAGCAAAATTTGGTGTCTTCGCAGAATTTGTCTGCGTTGCCATAGTAATATTCGGCTTGCTGACCGCAGAATTCATCGTCCAGCCTTCCCCGTAAAATATTGCATCGGGATGTTTCTGATGTACTGTATCCACCACTTCATTGATGGTATCAACATCCAACAATCCTACCAAGTCAAACCGGAATCCGTCGATATGGTATTCATCCGCCCAGTAATTGACAGAATCCACGATATACTTTCTTACCATCGCCCGTTCGGAAGCAGTGTCATTGCCGCAGCCGGAAGCATTGGAATAACTGCCGTCCGCATTTGTTCTCGAGAAATACTTCGGAACCAACTGATTAAAGCAGAATTCGTCCGCATTATATACATGGTTGTACACAACGTCCATAATGACATTAATGTCATTATCATGCAGTGTCTTAATCATCTGCTTCATTTCTTCTACTCGTATTTCCCCATTGTAAGGATCCGTAGAGTAAGAGCCTTCCGGCACATTATAGTTCACCGGATCATATCCCCAGTTATACTGCGGTGTATCCAGTTTCGTCTCATCTACTGAACCGTAATCATAGGAAGGAAGCAGGTGGATATGGGTTACACCCAGATCAACCAGATAATCCAGACCGGTAGTCTGCCCGGTAGTATTTGTCGTTCCTTTCTCCGTCAGCCCGAGGAACTTGCCTTTGTGATCTGCCGAGATGCCGGAGGATTCATCGATGGAGAAATCTCTCACATGAAGCTCATAAATGACAGAATCATTATAGCTCATACCCTGATTCGGTCCTCTGTCATCTGCCCATCCCGCCGGATCGGTAGAATCCAGATCGATGACCATCGCCCGGTCTCCGTTTACACCGGTGGTTCTCGCATAGGGATCGCAGGCTTCTACAGATTCACCATCCTGCACCGCCGTATAAGTATAGTAGGTGCCGTTTATGTCTCCTGTCTTCACTGCTGTCCAGACGCCCTTCTCACCCTTTGTCATTTCAATGGATTCGATCTTGTCATCTGTCCCTTTCGTCCCTGATTTATATAAATTAACTTCTACCTTGTCTGCCGTAGGTGCCCAAACCTTAAAGGTAGTCTTCTCTTTGCTCCATGTTGCGCCAAGATCATCGCCTGTGTAAGTATATTCATCTTCAAAAGCTTTCGAAGAATATGCGTCCGGCATCGTTATTTTATATTCATACTCGTCAAACATCACAAACCATTTCTTCTTCTGTGCCACTGCTGTTGACAAATCAGCATCTGCTTCCAATGTATATACATTCCCGTCTGCAGTGACTTTATTAACCTTGACAGTTTCTCCGTTCGTATTAACATAAGCCTTTAAGGCGAATACGTCATCAACACTTCCTGCAATCGGTATTCCGGTGGTTATCTTAATTGTACTGGTTGTTTCAGTGTCATATACTGCTGATGTAATTTTAGCTCCGGTCAGAACATCATCGCCCAACACTCTGGTGCCTTCTGCCTCACCGGACTCTACATAGAAATCAACCGTACCACAAAGAATATCCGAAAGATCTACCAGACGGTCTCCAAAATCCTCTTTGTCTTTCCAATCACCCTTGCGGATAATATAATTGAAAGCAGCAATAGCACGAGCATCCTCAAATTCCAGCTTAAGAACCTGATCACCATCGCCTGCCGCAAAGTCATACTGTTCACCTTCTGCACCGGTCATCCATCCCCAGACATTCCAATCGGTGTATTTATCATCTTCTCTATGATAGTGCAGATTCAATGTAATTTTATTTGTATCTTCAACAGCGTTCACAGTTATATCTGCTTTATACTCCTGCTCATCATCTGTCGCTGTTACGGTCATCTCGATCGCGCCTATGTAATCACCTACTGTAATCACTTTACCGGCTTCGTCAAGGCTTACACCCGTAACAGAAGTTCTAATAGCGTAGGTTACATCTGTCTGCTTTTCCTTGCCATCTTCTGTCAGTACAACCATCTGCTCAGGCAGAACCGTTTTCTTTTTGGCTGCAACATTGAACTTCGTAGCAACGAGACCCGGTACATAAACAACACTCTTACCTTTCTCGGTACGAATATTCTTAGGGTCTTTAATGTTGTTACCGTCCACATTGAACTGATATAGGTATTTGCCCATTTCCAATTCAATCTCGCAACTAAATATGTCGCTGTCTTCCGCTTTTGTCATCTCAACACTCTTAGCACTGGGACCATCGCCATATTCAACTGATACAGCTTTCGCATCTGCGCTCTGATAACGGAATGTAACTTTATTGCCATTTACTTCAGGACTTACAATCTTATCTTTAACAATGTTCAGCGTAAGAGTTGCTGTCTCCGTCTTCTCTCCCACTGTTGCTGTTGCCGTCAGATCCAATGTTTCGTCTTCATATGCTTCGGGAATTGTGATTTTATTGCCATTAATCTCAATGCCTGCTTCTTCTGTAGTATATGTTACCGGCACATACTCTACTGTCTCGGGCTCCTCTGTCTGGAACCGTAATTCGTTCGGAAGTATATTCACTTCACCCTTAGTAACGTCTACCTCTTCGTCATAAAGTCCGGTTACAACAACAAGGCTATCGTCTTTAGTACCCGGTTTAATCTTGTTCGTACCGGGATCCTGAATCCAATGCTCCACATCTCCATCTTTGTAGTAGAACTTGTACCCATACACACCTGTTTCCAGCGGCAATGTAAGCGTATATATGCCGCCATCGCCCTTTGTCATCTCGTCTCCATTCCAGTCATTCATATCACCTTTTACATATACTTTATCAGGTGCATTTGCATTCTTATAACGGAAGGTTACCTCTTTGCCGTTAACTTCAGGGCTGACAAGCCTTTCACCCTCATTCCAGTCGGCAGGTTCTGTAAATGTTACTTTTTCATCGCCCTTTTTTCCGCCTTCAGTCCAAACTACCCATGCCTCATATGTACCGGTTACATTGGTTAAGTCAACACTTAAATCCGCCGTCTGTTTACCTTTATTGTTATTATTAAAAATATACTGAAATGACTCAGACTGCGTCAGAGTATATGTATAACACAACGAATTCTCTGAATCCGGCGGGACTTCTTTGCCTGGCCAATCTGTAGCTTCGACATCCCCACCCCAATAGTGTATGCGAACATCCGGCCATGACTCCGTGTTTTTGAAATGCAGTTTAACAGTTACCTTTTCCGTTTTATCCCCGGCACCATCCGCAATCGGTTCATCATCTGCGCTGCCGGTGTCATCCGCGGGCGTATTATCACCAACATCCGAACCGTTATCGTCTCCGTTACTGTCATCCGGTGCTGTGCTGTCACCCGCGCCTGCACTGTTATCATCCGAAGCCGGACCGTCATCCGGATTCGCCTCGTCTTCTGCGCCGTTATTCTCATCACTGCCCGGCACCATATCATCACCGGCACCGCTGTCATTGGAGTCTGTGTCGCCTGTTGCGTCACTGCCGCCTACGTCATCACTCTCATTCGTATAGGCGGTTTTACCCCCCCCCACTTCATTTTCGGCTGCCAGAGAGGTTATTGTAAGCCCCGGTGCAGTCGATACACTCGAAACGACTATGGCAAACGCCAGCAGCCAACTAAAGACGCTGCTTGCCATTCTGCGCTTCTTTCGAAAGAATTTCTTTTCTTTCTCCATCGTTTTCCCTTCCTTTCTTTTTGGATCCTTTACCATTTTCATAAGTAATACATCCCAGTTCATCCTATATAGTAACACTTTATCACTTCGTCTATTTTCCCACAAGTTCACATAACGAAATTATACGAAAATTTTCGCCCGCTATTTTTGTGCAATATGCATAAATCATTGGTATATAATGGCAGAACCACCTACAGATGTATAGAAAGCAGATTCAATCAGCCCTTAGTAGACTACATGAAATGGAACTTTTTATGCATAAACTACCAAAAAAGTCCCCTAGATTCGAAAAATACAAAATTTAGTGTTGTCCCTATTCCATATTACACATAGTATTTAATAATTTGCCACTCCTGTTGAAACTCCAACTCCCCACAATATAATGCGTATAATACCACATATAAATAGCAGATAGGATGTTATCTTTCAGGATACCTTAAATAATATATATCATTATGTTCCATATACTTAGTTTTTTTGAATCCGTGCTTTATGTAGAATTTCGCCGCCAACTCATTTTCTTTATGGCAGCCTAAAGCTATAGGTCTAACTCCGAAATCTTTGTAAACTTCAGCAATTGTCATTTCCAGTGCCTTACCCCCAATTCCTTTTCCACGATACTTTTTATCGATAACAAACCCCATTAAGCGATAAAAGGGCACACTTTTCATTTCAGGTGGATCAGTTTCCCATTCTATTGCTTCTCCAAGCATAATTAATCCTATATATACATCATTTTTTATGATTGCAAAAGTATGACCGATACAACCATGTTCAATTCCATAATTCGTATATTCCATTATCGTATTTATGTTATCAACAAAATTTTCGCTTATATCGCTTCTGTCAATTCTACTTGCAAGTGCAAAGTTTTTATGTGTAAGCTCTTTGAGTTCAATGTTCATAATATCAACCTTGCCTTTATAGATAAGCCAGGGGGAATGTCTATTCCCACATACTGACAGAACTTATCAAATATCATCGTAGGTTTTATATTGCCGCTGCTGCTTGCATTAACCAATTTCATTGTGCCATATTGGGCGAATTTGATTCTGATTTTCATTTGCTAGTCCTCATTTTGGAAAAAGTCCTCCACCTTACGGCGAAGGACTATACTTTCGACCCAACCACTTATATACCGCATATTGGTCAGCGGTATACTTTCTTTGTAATTTCATTCTATTATTATTTCCCCGAAATCACAATCTTGTCAAAGGCAATGTAAGGCAATACGTCACTGCCGTTTTCTACCGTCTCTTTGGAGATGTCTACCACATTCATCAGCATCCTGGCAAGGTTGCCGCTGATCATCGTCTCGCTTACCGCACCGGTGATTTCTCCATTCTCAATTAAAAAGCTGTTTTTGGCCACCCCGGAAAAATCTCCGCTGCTACCCGGTCTTCCTCCTGAGAAGCGTCCTACGATAAGCCCTTTTTTGATTCCTTTCAGAATTTCCTCATAGGGAGTAGCACCGCCTTCGATGATGACAGAGAAGGAAGAGCTCTTCTCACGCTCAAATCCGGACTTATTTGCCACATACAGAGAGATCATAAAGGATTTAAGTATACCGTCCTTTATAATATCATAGTCTTCTTCCAGAAAACCGTCCGACGTAATGTGATCCCTGTCTACAACGCGGGGATCGGATGGTTTTATGGAAAGGGTAAGCCGTTCGTCTGCAACCTTTTCATTCAGCTTATTAAGCCATATACTTGTCTTCTCCAAAATGGCAGAATCACATGCGAAATTGCTGAGAATACCGTAAAGGAAAGAGCCAAGGCTGTCGGGAGTCAGGACGATGACACCCTCAAACTTGCCTTCAAGGGGAGTCGTCACAAGCTGAGCCTCCGCCTCCTTTAACTGTGTTTCAATGGTTCCCAGTTCTATAAAGGGTTTATCCAGATTATCTGTCATTACACCTGTTCCACAGATTGAAGTGGTCACATCTCCTTCATGCCCTGCAAACGACAGAGAAACCGAATACTTTCCCTTAAATACTTCACATTCCGTACCGTTGGTATTCAGGTAAAGGGTATGGATCTTCTGATGGGAAACGCTCAGTTGATCCACAAGGACCTTGGGATATCGCTTTTCGATATCAGCCATCAGTTCCCTGGTTCGTTCAAAGAGTCGTTCCATATCCGGCTCATAGCCGTTGTCATGAAAGCACTGTTTCTCCTGTACGGGTGCAATATCATATGCCTCATCCGCAATTCCCGATTCTGCAGAGGCAAGGGCTCCCTCCACAGCCGAGTCGATGGAAACATCGTCCAACTTATTCGTGGTGATGGAGCCTTTTTTGTTTTGATGATATACCGTAAGATTTAAACCATTGTCAAATAAGGTGCGGAACAGGGTAAACTCCCCGCCCTCTACATTAAATTCCTGTGTTTCCGTTTCCGTCACCCAGAATCCTGCCTTGTCCACACTATGTCTTTTTAAGGCGTCATTTACCCTGCCGCCTGCGCTTTTAATATCTACCATATTATAACCATGCCTTTCCGTAGCCTGCCGCCTACGCCGCAGACACAATCGTTTTAACGTCCACCTATCATAATCTTGCAGCGGAGAGCCGGACCTCCCATGCCCACCGACATCGGCTGCTTTTTGCCACACGTACCGCTGCAGGTCCAGATGACCTCATCCGATACCATATCCACCGTCTTTAACATATCAAAGGCAACTCCTGAGACCGTGGTATCAAGAATAGGACGTGCAAGTTTCCCTTTTTTGATCTCATATCCCATGGTGACACCGAACATAAATTCGCCCGTAAGGTCTGCCTGTCCATTATTTGTGTTAATCAGATAATAACCGTCATCCACCGATGCGATAATATCTTCCAGCTTATCTTTTCCGGGCAGCACAGCCGTATTTCTCATGCGGATAAGCGGTTCATCCGAAAATGACCACGCACGGGCGTTACCCAGAGGATTCATGTTAAAGTGCTGTGCGCTTTCGCGGCTGTTCAGATATCCTGTCAAAATGCCGTCCTTTATCAGAACTGCATCTTCCGCCGGCGTTCCCTCGTCGTCCAGAAATACGGGAAGCGGAGCAGGCTTACCAAAAGCGGTATGCGCAAAATCCACAAGGTTCACAAGCTCAGAAGCCACACGCCTGCCCAGATTCGGTCCCGCCACGGAACCGCTCTGCACAAGGTCTGCTTCAACCGTGTGCCCCACCGCCTCATGTGCGATCATTCCGGACAAAAATCCTCCCAGAACCACCGTTTTATAACCTGCGTCGGCATGGACGCCTTCGCGTTTGTGCATCAATGTCTCATATAATTTATCTATTTCCGGGTAAAGGAGCGCCGGATCTGAAAAATTATCCTCAAAATTGCCAAAACCGCCCACCGGTGTATATAATTCAACAGGATCACCCGAAACCGATTCCGTGTTAAAGCTAAAAATAATGTGGACGCGCGGTGATGTGGTATGCCCATTGTAACCATCGGACGTGCATAATATTTTTTCCATGGAGTCCGCTCTCATTATGACGGAGCGGCTGGACAGATCAGGATAAGTTCCGGCAATGTAAGCGTCCAGCTCCTTACAAAACTCAAGATATCGTTTCTGCTCTGTGTCGGAAATCACTTTACCAACCGGTATCTGCCCTGCCGGTATGACGGGGAAGGCGCCTTTATTCTTTTGGATATGTCTGTCCATAAACATAGCATTCTCCGTAGCCGCCTTCAATACAGTTTCCGCGGCCAAGGAAGAGCATTCCGCCATAGATGAGAAACCGTACACTCCGTTCTTATATACTCTTGTGCAAACTCCTGAGACCTCGGAACGGCTGTTGGATGTCAGGCTGCCCTGTACCAACGCGATATGCCTGTTACGGTTCTCCTGCGCTCTCAGTTCCATATGTACACCATCTTTAAACAGTGCCTTTTTACCTGAAATAAAATCATCAAGCATTATTGTTTCCTCCTTATTTTCATGGCAGGCAAAGAAACATTTCCACTTCTTTGCCCACAAACAAATTCAGTATAGCACATCCTGCGCATATCCACAATTATTTCACCCAAAACGCCTCGTATTGCACATCCTCATCACAATACATGTTGGCAAACGTCAGGTCAGCATCATTGTAACAAATTCTGCTGTTTTCACTGTAAATGGAGTAAATTCTCTCTTTTGTCAATCCGGCCAGCGCGTCGTACTGAAGCGTGTCCGCGATATAGACGGGAATCATCCGAAGCAGAATTTCACTACAGCTCGATTCGCTGCTATAGCATACCAGATCACTGCCGGCACTCCTGCAGAAGCCGTCCTTCGTATCCAGATATGGGGTGCGTCTCTCTCCGCCTGAATATAAGTAAAATAAATGCTGCTCACTGCCCAATGCATAATCACGGAGACAGACTATACATGACGGACCGTTGTATTGTATGCTTGCCGCAGGATAAATCGTGGTATCCTGTCTGTTGTAAAAAATATAATCATAGACCTCTCCACTCCGGTCCAGATTTCTGGTAAATCCGTCAAGGCTGGAAATGCAGCCCCTAAAATAACCTGCCGAAATCATCTCCTGTGCCAGATAGTCCACAATAAAAGCATTCTTCATCCAATAAAAATCAATAAAACTTCCGATCTCATTTTCCGAAGCAAAATCCAGATACTCCTCTGCTACCCTCAGACAAATCCTGTTTTCTCCCAGAAGTTCCAGATCTATCATCCGCGTATCATTGGCGAACCCTGCTACTGCGGCGTAGTAATCCGCCACATCCTGATTCAGATAAGGATCATATTCCACCGTCTGATATTCCTCCGTGCAGTAGAATAAACCATCATATTGCTCATAAACAGGCGCAAGATAGAGGCTTCTGTCCTCGGATTCCTGAATCAAAGAAAATGCCCGGTACAGAACATCGTCTACCTTCATCTCCTCGTTTGGATGGCGATTGATGTAGTACATATTGTGAACATTTTCGTATTCCACATCATTTGTAAACATCCGAAACGCATATTCTGTGGCAGCGGAATAACATGCGGTGATCTCCTTATTCTCCGCTGTGGCTGAAGCCTCGCCCTGTCCCAGGCAATACAAAAACACAAAATCATCGCTACAATTTAGTTCTGAAGAATCGGCTTCTATTTCACTCCATCCGGAATCCTTTGATGAAAGATTTGCCACACTAATAGCTAAAAAAAATGCTCCCACGATCAAAAAAACGACGGCCAGAACCAATCTCAGCCGCCTGTGCTCTGCCGGAAGTTCAATCTTATTCACTGGTTTCGGATGCGGCAGGTCTCTTCCCCCGCCGCCGGTTCTGCTTTCCCTCAAATTTCTTCTCCTCATTCCTGTTTCATTCAACACGGCGCACGGAATGAAATGCTCCCGTGCGCCATACATTTATATAAGAAATTCTTAAGTTTAATTCGAGTTCGCCGAGATGCACAGCATCTCATGGGCGATATCTCGCAATCGAGCTTGCCTCGTAACCCCGCAAAGCTCACAATCGAGCTTGCTCGATTTTTTATATTACCGCCAACAATATCAACAGCAGGAAGATAAGCACGATCACAGCCAGAGTGATCAGCCCGGCAATAGCCCCTCTCTTACATGCCCTGTAATTTCGAATATGATTGATCCGCCTGAAGATAAATGCCGCAATCAGTCCGAGTATTGGCAGGAAGAATGAAAGAAGCTTATATATGAATGATCCCGTATCATGAACAGGCGGAAGCTTTATCTCATCCTCTGAGGCTGTCACCTCCTGCACATGATCCGTAATCTCAGTACCGGAAAAATTAATGGTAATAGCTTTAACAGGCTCATTCTTGTCCCTGATGGCTTTATACTCCTCAATCTCCTTTTTGCTTCCGTATACATAGTGGTTATGGCCGATGTTGACTAACTCCGGCTCTTCCTCGCTGTAATCATGGATGGAAGGATCGTATGTATAGAGCACTTTGTTCTTCTCAAGTTTCGGATCCGGAATGGGAATCGCCGAAATCAGAGAGTGGGTGTAAGGATGCAGTGGAAAGTTGAAAAGCTCCTCCGCCTCTGCAATCTCCACAATTTTACCTTTATAAATAACACCGATACGGTCCGAAATAAACCTTACCACAGACAGATCGTGTGCAATAAAGAGATATGTAATCTCTTTTTCACGCTGGAATTTCTTCATCAGGTTCAGCACCTGCGCACGAATAGACACATCCAGCGCAGAAATAGGCTCATCCGCCACTACCAGCTCCGGTTCCATAACCATAGCGCGGGCGATACCGATACGCTGACGCTGTCCGCCGGAAAACTCATGCGGGTATCTGGTCAGATGTTCAGGCAGAAGCCCTACCTCTTTGATCATATTTTCCACCTTTTGCTGACGGTCAGCCTTGCTCGTATAGAGATGGAAATTGTACAGTCCTTCGGAAATAATATAATCCACTGTCGCTCTGTCATTTAAAGAAGCGGCAGGATCCTGGAACACCATCTGAATGTTACGAATCACCTTACGGTCCAGTGCGCGGGGAATTTTCCCTGAAATACGGACACCTTTATACAATATTTCACCGCCTGCAAGCGGATTAACGCGAATGACAGCCCGTCCAACAGTAGTCTTTCCCGAACCGGATTCTCCAACTAATGAGAAAGTTTCTCCTTTGTAAATATCAAAGGAAGCATTCTGTACGGCTTTGACCGCATTTTCCTTTTTTCCAAAAGTGATATCAACGTTCTTAACCGACAGCAGGATTTCCTTTCCGTCTTCATTAAGCGGTCCATGTTCGGGAAAAACGGTGGCGGTACTTGATTTTGAGTTTGAATTTAAATTTGACACAATCACACCCCCTGAATATTGTATGCATGCATGAGCCGCTCATGAAGATTACAGATGATCTCCGGCTTCTCAATTTTCGGAGCATCCGGATCCAAAAGCCATGTCTTGGCAAAATGCGTATCGCTGACCGAAAACATCGGTGGCTCCAGCAGTGTATCGATTTTCATGCAATATGGATTTCGGGGCGCAAACGCATCTCCCGTAATTTCATTATAAAGTGAAGGCGGTGTACCGGTAATGGAATATAGTTCGGTATCAGGCTCCGCCAACTGAGGCAGCGAGGACAATAATGCCCATGTATAAGGATGGCGCGGATCATAGAACACATCCTCTACCGTTCCCAGTTCTACAATCTGTCCTCCATAAACCACTGCCACCCGGTCGGCAATATTTGCCACAACTCCCAGGTCATGCGTGATAAAGACGATCGTATAATTAAATTCTTTCTGCAAATCCTTGATCAGCTGTAAAATCTGTGCCTGTATGGTCACATCCAGCGCAGTAGTCGGCTCATCACAAATCAGAATCTTCGGCTGGCAGGAAAGCGCAATCGCGATAACAATACGCTGGCGCATACCGCCGGAATACTGGAAAGGATAATCATCGTAACGGGCAGCCGGATTCGGAATGCCTACTTTCTGCATCAAATCCAAAGCCTGCATCCTTGCCTGCGCTTCAGAGCAGTTCTGATGCTTTATAATAATGGAAGAAATCTGTTTTCCGATTGTAATAATAGGATTTAGGGATGTCATGGGATCCTGAAAAACAGTAGCAATCTTCTTTCCGCGAACCTGTGCCCAGTCCTTGGGGAACTGCATATAAGCTAAATCCAAAATACAATAACCGATCAGTTCGCTATTCGTTTCGCTTACAAATTTTACCCTTGGTACAATGCCGTCGTAAATACCGTTATGCTGTGCCTCATCCTTCCAGTCGATTCCGAGTTTCATCGCGTCTTTGAAGGATTCCATCAATTGATTCATAACCTTTCTTCGGCGTATTAAATCGCCTCTGGCAACAGACAGATATATTTCTTTTGCCAGTTTCTCATTTCTGTCCAAAACATCCTTAGAGAGTTCTTTATGGATCAGCTTATCATATTTCTCCTTAAGTTCCGCTTCACGTCTGGCATACTGCGCATTATACTCCGTATCATGCTCTGCAGCTTCTTTCTGCTTGAGGATTTTCTCTTTATTACGGGCTTCCAGCTCTTTGATCTGCGTATCCAGCCGGGAAATCTCCTCCTGTGCAGCCTTGATCTCTTCTTTGTCCCTGGAACGGTCCATCGCAGTCTTACGGTTATAAACCTCTGTCCGCTGGAACGTCAGATCTTTCAACTCTTTTTCCTGCGCCGCTCTCTCTTCTTCACTGAGTTCGTAACGATCTCTTTTCTCCGCTTCAAGGGCAAGAATCTCGCGATATACGGAAGCGCCCGGCTCCAGCTTTGAAAAAGTATCCAGTTTTTCCTTAATGGAAGCGATATTGCGGCGTGTTTTATCATTTAACTGTACGCGTGTATCTGCAAGCTCCTCATCATGGAATACAATATGTCCGTTGCTGACAAACCCGTTGGAATCCAGCATTCCGGCAAAAGTTTTAGTAAAAACGGATTTGCCCGAACCGGACTCTCCTACAATAGCAATCGACTCATTCTCATATATATCAAGGGATATCCCGCGAATCGCCTTCAAAATCCGCCCGCGGACACGGAATTTTACTTCCAGATCCCGGACAGACAACAGTACCTTTTTATTTTCCATGCTCTACCTCCTACATATGCGTCCGAGGATCGGATGCATCACCCAGATTCTGTCCCACCACATACAGTACAATCGTGATGATAGAAACAACTGCTACAGGACCCCAGAATTCCAACTCCCAGCCCGGTGTCACCATGGCCGCCTCAGCCGCATAAATCAGACGTCCAAGAGACATCTCACTCATGCCCATTCCGATGTAAGCTAAGAACACTTCATAGGAGATATAGGACGGAAGCTCCGTTGCAAGCAAAGTTACGATCACCGATGTCATAAAAGGCAGAATATTTTTTATGGCAATCTTTATCGTGGAAGTACCCAGACATCTGGACGCCAGATTATATTCCCTGTCACGGATGATCAGTACCTGTGTACGGATAAAATACGCTATGCTCAGCCATCCGACGATCGTAAGTGCAAACACCATCGTCCAGAAAGTAGGCGAAAACAGCATGGAAAGCACAGATATGATCAGAATCAATGGTACATTTCCGATAATATTGTAAACCTCTGTCATGATGATATCCACTTTCTTGGAAAATCCCCATACCGCTCCCAACAATACGCCGATGGTCATATTAATGGCTGCGCACAAAAATGCCAAAGAAATTGAAATCTTCGCCCCGTTCCAGACTGCTTCAAAGGTCGGCTCTCCGGACGCTCCCGAACCGAGAATCCATTTCAAACCGAAGCCAAAATGTTCGAACGCGCCGCTGGGGGAGAGATGCTTAGCTCCGGTATCCAGCAGGTTGGCATAAGGATCATAATCCGTCACCGTAGGATATATGTATGCAAATGCAATTACAAACAACAGAAGACTCAAAATAACAATATTCACTTTGTTCCGGAAAAACACACGGAACACCGACTTCCAGTAGGAATACCTCGGCGCTGCTATTTTTTCCGACTCCGTATCACTATGTGTCACACGGCTGAACAACTCTTCTTTACTTAAGCCGGTCTTACTTTTCAATTCTTCATACATTCCTATCACCTGCCTTTCGATGTAAATGAAATCCGAGGGTCTACACTGGCTATCAAAATATCTCCCAGAATAATGGAAGTTACCGTCAACAGCGCATAGAACAAGGCAACGCCCACAATGACGCCGTTATCGTACTTGTTGATAGCCTGAGTCAGCAGATTACCTGCACCGGGAACAGCGTACACACGCTCGGTGATAATTGCTCCTACCATAGCAGTCAGGATACTTCCCGGAATACCATGGACAAGAGGGATCGCAGCATTCTTCCAGATATGCTTCGTAAAGATTTCTGTCTCGCTTAATCCTCCTGATCTGGCAAACTTCACATAATCGCTGTTCATCTGGTCAATCATGTAACGCCGCATCCATTTCATCAGACTACCGACGCTGGGCAGTGTCAGAGATATAATGGGCATGATGAACATAAGCTTACTGGATGAATCCATATCAAACAATGTAGGTAGTTTGAATACGCTTCCGCCAATCGCTTTAAACAGGAAAATATATGCCAGTGGAGGCACTGCTATAATGAATATAATATATAAGGTGCCGATTTTATCCAAAATGCCATTCTTGAACCGTGCCATTAATATTCCAATCGGAAGGCCGAGAACATAGGCAATTATAGTCGATATAATACCGATCACAAAGGAATATCCCAGTTTTGACATGCTTCTTTTATGTGTAATCGTATTTGTGTAATCATCCGTAAACCGTGCTGCATACATATCGCTCATCTCCAGAGATCCTTCCGCATATGTTGCGGTATGCAGATCATCGGCGCTTTGCTCAACATGCCCTGTGGGATAACTCACAGTACCCAGCACATAGCTGCCCTGGGATGCAGTCATTGTTTCAAATACATCAACGCCACGGTTAACAGTGTAAGATTCTCCCAGATTCAGCGTCAGGAAATTCTGATGGAAATAAGGGAATTTTTTGTCGAAATACATTAAGTATTTATGTTTCGTACCGTTTCCAATAATAGCAGGTGAAAATTTATCCCCACCATAAAGCGGGTCATAGAGCGTAAATGTCAGTTTACGTTCTCCAATATCCGTATATTCATCCACATAATGAATGTTATCAAGGAAAAACATTCCCGTAAAATAAGAAACAACACGGGTATACAAAGGTTTATCTCTGGTAGCAAATAAAGCTGCCTGCCCACCGTCCTTCACCCGGCCATTTGTCTTTTTATCCGCATCCAGACGTACAATGGTATACCCCTGGCTTTCATATTCTTCCGTAAATTTCTGAATATATTCGGCCGCGATCTCTTTATCCTTTTCCGGCGTCTGTCCGATCAGCGCCGCATCGCTTCTGTTTTCTTCGTCAAGCTCTCCTCTTTTTACCAACATGGTAATATAGTCCGAATAATTCACATAGTCTACATAGCCAAACGCCTGATAACGGGTTTGTTCATATGTAATTCTTGCATTACTCTGCGTCTTGGTGTAATTGCTGTCACCGGCAAAGATATTGCCTCTGTCCATCAAAGAGTAGACAAGTATCATGATAAGAATTACCACACAGATTGCAGAGAGTGTTCCCTTTATAATTCGCTGCACTATATATTTTGCCACTTTCCTATCCCTCCATGAAATGCCCTTCCCTATTCTATACAAGGAAGTGCGGAGAAGTAAGACTCCCCCGCACCTCCATCAGTGCTTTAAATTTTCACTGCTGTATCTTCTTAATACAATCCGATGTTCTTGCACATATAACCATAAGGCTGGATCGTATCAAGGTAGGTCTGCGCATCACCATAGTCAGGACCCCAGCCGCTGGTACCGGGAGCAGCATCAAAGTTTGCTTCATTACCGTTGCTGATACGGTAATATGAATAGGTATAGTTGGTCTGGTCATCGAATTCAACCAGATTTACAATTACCTTTCCGCCAAGTGACTTCTCAACTGACTGCTTGTATGCATTAGCCCTGTTAGAATAATATTCTGCGAAAGAACCGCAAGGAATATCAATATAAACCGGATTCTCTGCGGAAACCTCTACACCAACTTCTGCCAGTTCAGCGATTGCTTTATCCAGGAATGCTGCTGCGTTGCTTTCATTGTACCAGCCGTCAAAACCGTCGCCGGAACCTACGCCGTCATCTGCTGACGGATCCCATACCTTAAGCGGTATTTCATCTGCATCCAACTGTGCCTGCATAACCTCACCATAGTAGGTGCCTGCTTTGAAAGTAACGCTCTCACCATTGATATCGATTGCTGTATCATTAGCAAGGCTCTGGAATGTACCGGGTACATAGGAATTTCTGAGGCTTGCATACTTCAGATCCTCACCAACGCTCGTTGCGTTAAAGGCGCCTCTGTCAAATGCCATTGCCAAAGCAAGACGGAAGTTCTGGTTGCTTACGGCTTCTCTTGTCTTAGCTTTATCTTCGTCTGTCTGAGGGGAAATACCTACCGTATCGTCATTGTAATTCGTCCATGATGCACGGTTAACGTTTACCCAGCCGCAGAAGGTTGTACCGTCAGTAGCGGATACATAATTATACAGATCGAAATATGTCTCAGTCTCTCCATCCGGAGTATCCTGCTGTGCCTGTACCAGTGAGGAAGAGTTAAATCCACATGCAGAACAATTATTATCCTTCGTATCGTTATACATACGGAGCGGATCCGAACCGTCGTTATAATAAATATTTATATTCGGAGTATTAACTGCGTCCGCATTCCAGTATGCAGGGTTTGCTTTGTAGCTGGTAACATTATTCTCCGTGTAGTTGGTAACCAGATAAGGACCGCAGTATGCAATGTGGCTGGGGTCAGTACCGTAATTACCGGGTGTATATTCATCGCCTTCCGCTGAGAATGTACCTCCCTGTGACTTATAGAAGGAACGGTTAAGCGGTGCGAAACAGCCATATCCCATCATAGACAGGAAAGCAGGGAACGGAGCTTCCAGTGTGTATACAAGAGTATAATCATCTACAGCTTCAACACCTACTTCTGAGAAGTCTGAGATTTCGCCGTTTACCCATGCGTCATAATTCTTGATTCCACAACCGTCTGTGGTGGTCATAAGATATCCGAGTTCACCGTCATTATCAGCCACATGCTGCATGGAAGCAACCCAGTCGTCTGCTGTTACTTCGCCGACTTCACGCCCCTGCTGGTCTACCCATTTCACACCCGGACGGATATGGAAAGTATAGGTCAGAGCGTCATCGGAAACCTCGTAACTTTCAGCCAGAGCAGGCTGCTGCTGGTTCAAAGTATCATATTCCAGCAATCCTGAATAAGTACATGAAATGAAGTAAGAATCACTTGTCATACTGGTAGCGATAACATCCCATGTTACCAGCTGGTAGCTGATCTCATAGTTGTATGTATCGTTCAGAGTGTAACCCTTCTCCTCCAGAAAAGCCTTTGCATTAGTGAACCATTCGTCCTCAGTCTTACTCTCACTCCATATGGAAACCAGTTCTGTTCTGTCCTCCGAATGAAGCAGTTCGTTAGTAACCAGATAAGTATACCACTTGTACTCATCCAGACCCCATGTAGTTGTGGTGCCGGTACGAGGTACGATACGGGTCATTGCATATCCCCCCCCATTACTCTGAACAGGCTGGAATACACCGGACTCTAACAGTTTCGCTTCAGCAACAGCCATGAGCGCCATACGCTTGTCCAGATCTGTTACCTCTTCTTTTGCTGTCTGATAGTACTCATTGAATTCACCCAGATTGTAGTCATACAGCGCATCGGACTTTTCATCATAGTCCATTGCGTCAATAGCCTCCCAATCCGGTCCCACATAACCATCTGATTCAGCTGTGTCTGTGTCTGTCTCTCCTTCACTTTCGCTGCCGTCGGTAGATTCATCGGCTTCATTTGTACTGCTGTCGGTAGCCGGAGCATCATTGGTTGTTCCGCCGCCATTACCACAGGCAGACAGTCCAAATACCATAGACGCTGACAGAAGAACCGCCAGCAATTTCTGAACTTTGTTCTTTTTCATTTTTTTCTCCTCTCATTAGATTTGTACATACTTTTGCACTTTATTGCTTTAAACTGTTACAATCAACAAAAAAGGATAGAATAGAAATAACAGATCTACTCGTCCCTTGTGTGCATGTATACAATAAAACAACAAAGTGTAATATGCAATTATATTACAGCACCATATATTGTACTGTATGCCGCATTAAATGTCAATGGATAAAACTTTTACCTTTGAAACAATATGTAACTAACAATTCACGGAAACATCAAACTGCGGTATAAAACTCTCCTTCGCCGTATCTCCCTCCTGAATGTATGCATTTGTAATGCCCAGATCTATGGCATAATCCACTACGGACTCATACTCTCTTTTCGTCACTTTCCTGCCTAGCTCTCCATACTCCGGATGATCCCGCAGTCTGTCAAAAGGCGTGTACTGGTTCATCAGGCTGATATATACGCTGTCACCGTATGTCTCATAGACATAGCACAGCACATCTTTAGCATTCTTCTTATGCCCCGGCAGAAGAAGGTGCCTGACGATGACACCTCTTTGCATCATACCGTTTTCATCAAAGATAGGCATATTCTCATTGCTCCCTTTATATATTATGTTAACCATTTCACCAAGTGCTTCTTTCGCCGCATCTGGATAATCCGGCGCGGCGGAATACTTCGCTGCAAGGATCGAGTCCATATACTTGAAGTCCGTCAGGAAAATATCTACGATCCCCGTCAGACTCTTTATAACCTCCCGCTTGGCATAGCCGCTGCAGTTATATACAATGGGAAGCGCAAGTCCCTGTTCTTTTGCCATAAGGACGGCCTGCGCCACACCGGGTACATAATGGTCGGGCGTGACCAGATTGATATTGGCGGCTCCCTGCTCCTGCAGTCTAAGGAATATCTGCGCAAGCCGCTCTACGGAAACCGCTTTTCCTCTTCCTCCCGCCGCAATTTCGTAATTCTGGCAGTAGACACAGCGCAAATTACATCCGGAGAAAAACACCGTTCCGGAACCTTTTTCCCCGGAGATGCACGGCTCCTCCCACATATGCAGCGCCGCCCTCGCGATAAAGATCCGGTCATCCGAGCGGCAGTATCCCGTCTGCCCTTCTTCCCGACGGACATTACACTCTCTGGGACACAGATTGCAGGGATTTATACTTAATTTATCCATTTATATAGCCATGCCCCTTTCTCAGACTACGAAATTTGTGCCGGGAGGCGCTCTTACCGATCATCGCGATCCATTCATCGGGATTACCTGATCTGATACACTGACCGCAGCACGAACTCCGATGCCTCTCCTTCCAGGATCTCCACCCGCTTTGTGCCCGGATTCATATCAAAAAAGTTATCGGACAGCTTCACATCGCCGCCCACCCCCTGGATTTCCACACTCTTCGCATATGCCTGCGCATTGATTAACAGGCTGTTCCCCTCTCTCGTATAGGACAACTTCGGATCTTCAAATGCAAAATGCTTCGGCGCCGTAAACAGACTGGTACCTTCCGATACCACCTTTCCTTCTACTTCCAGTGCATAACTTATGTAAACTTCCAGTTCGTTAAATGAGGAGAAATCATGTCGTTCAATCCACGTGCCGCTAAGCGGTTCCACTCTGACCCGCTCTTCTCCCACCAGCAGAATCTCACCCATGGCCGTACGGAGCTGCCACGTCACCAAACCGCTCACCGGCTCAAACGTCTCATTTGCCACATGCAGTCTCGCCGACTTCACAATAGGTGCCGGCTGTGATACACAGAAGGGTCTCTCGCTCAGTTCCCCTGTTTCCTCACAGGAGATCATAATCGGTGCAAAAGCCCGCTTTTCGGCATAATGCAACGCTTTCCAGCGGCCGTAATAATCAATACTCGCCCATGATGCCACCGGCCAGATATCATTGAGCTGCCATACGATCGTGCCCATGCATCTGCCCCGGTGTCTGCGGAAATGTTCAATTCCGTAGCGGATCGCATCCGCCTGCAGAAGCTGGGAGGCATACAACAGTGTATCGAAATCCGTCGGATAGAGGTACGTCGCAGACAAATATGTCAAGATCTTACCGTTCGCCGCCACATTCCGCTGATGCATCTCCATGACTCTGGAAAAGATATTGCGGTCCTCGGGTTCGGTGAAAGTCTCCACAGTCTTTAAGCACGGGAAAGACTGGAACCCGAACTCAGACACATAACGGAATCTGAATTTGCGGTACTCCGTAAAAGGTTTATTTCCATGCCATACATCCCAATAATGTGTGTCTCCTCTGTTTTCATCCCACGGATTGTCAAAATTCCCTCCCGAAGACGGGGAGGAAGGCCAATAAAATGTCCCCGGATCTTCCTCTTCCAGAATCTTCGGAATGATATACTCAAACAGCTTAATATAGTCACATTTCTGTTTCTCTGACGGCCTCCACGCCTTATCCAGCGTCTGGGTCTCTATCTCGTTATTGCCGCACCACAGTCCCAGACAGGCATGATGTCTGATTCTTCTTATATTATCACGGATCTCCATGCTGACATTGCGCGCAAAAGCGTCATCCAACTCATAAGCTGCGCAGGCAAACATGAAATCCTGCCATACGACCAATCCCAGTTCGTCGCACAGATCATAAAACCAGTCATCCGGATAATATCCGCCGCCCCATACCCGGATACAGTTGTAATGCGCCTGCGCCGCATCCTGCAGCAGTTTCTTCGTGCGCTCCGGCGTCACTCGGGACAAAATATTATCCTCCGGAATATAGTCTGCCCCCATGGCAAAGATCTTAACACCGTTCACCTCATGAGCAAAGCACTCTCCCCACTCGTCCTGCTGTGTGTTGACTGTCATGGTGCGCAGACCGATCCTGCGGCTCCACACATCCAGCACCGTCCCCTGATCGTCTAACAGCGTCACTTCCGCCCGATAAAGCGGCTGCTTGCCGTAACCGTTAGGCCACCAACGCTTCGGGTCATGCACAGTGATCGTATCCCAGCTGTCCCTTGTTTCGTCGTCCTTATCTGCCGTAGCCGCCTCCGCATATGCCTCTGACACACTTGTGCGCGTACACTGTCCTGAGGACTTTTCCGCAATCAGCATACCCTTATCGTCGTAGAGCGCCGTCCTGATTTCAAAACTGTCATCGGATATTTCCGGCACAAAATTTTCAATGGTGACATTATACTTTATGTCAACCGATCCCGTGTGAATATCCACTCCTTTTGGTGTGACATCCACTGCATTCCCATGGAGCCAGTCCTGCGTTATGTAAACTTGTTCCAATCTAGCCATCCTGCCGGATAAAACGGAGACCTCCCTGAAAATCCCCACATCAGGCAGTCTCGGACCCCAGTCCCATCCAAACATGCAGTGTGCCTTGCGCAGATGAGGGAACCCTTTCATACACTCTCCGGAACCGCCGGTGTATACTTTCTCATTCTCTTTTGCAATGTATTTCGTCGGAGACGCGAACTCCACGCGTAGCGTATTCTCGCCAACCTTGGCAATTTCTTCGATATCAAACTCCCATACGCGGTGCATATTGTCGGTTTGTCCCAAAAGTCTGCCATTGAGGTAGACTTCTGCAAGCGTATCAATTCCGTCGAAACGTAACAGCAGGAAATCGCCCAGCCACTGCTCTTTGCCAATAGAAAAAGTGGTCTGAAAACAAAAATCATTTTCCATCAGCTGCAGCGCCTCCAGCTCATTCATCCTGTCATAAGGATCAGGCATAAGCCCCTTTTCCAGCAAAGTACCGTAGACAGAACCCGGAATCCGCATATCAATCCAGTCTTCCGGTATGTCATAGACATTCTCCCCCACGATCTTCATCCGCCAATTCTTGTCGAGTATCATTTTATCCATATAATCTGTCTCCGTTCTCCGTACTAAATATATTTGCTTTTACTGTTTTAACATAACCGATACCCAGCGCAGATGAACGTGAATATCTTAAGAAGTCCCTCAAAAAGCGTCAGCGCTTAACGAGGTTATGAGTTGCAAAGCAACTCACGAGTTTAGCGTCTGCTACGCTTTTTGCGGAGCGAAAGCGCGACTTCGTAGATATTCACGTTCATCTGCGCGTACGTCCTAGATAACCTATGAACAGTAACATTTTTACACTTATTACATCATAGCGGAATTCCCCCCGTTTGTCATCTTAATTATTTCTGTACATCCGTGTCCTCCGAAACAGGCACAGATCATCCGTTGCTTCCAGACCGAAATCGTGCTAAAGTATGAAAAGAATAGTATCTGAGAATACATGAGGTGCAAGTATGGGATATAGACTGCAGTAAACTGCTCTGACACGTAGACTGCCATCAAATATGCAGATGTTAAGAAGGAGACCTCTTTATGAAAAAAAAGACCCCGAAACAGATCGTCGCTCTTACATGCGTCGTTCTGCTCGTTGCCATGTATGTGATTACTCTGATTGCGGCATGTCTGGATTCTACGGCTACCGGGCGGCTCTTCGCGGGATGCCTTGCGCTCACGGTAGCCCTGCCGATTTTATGCTGGATTATCATTCATTTTTGTAATAATTCGCAAGACCAATCATAGCAGACCGCCCCTGCGATAGGCATAGATAAACATTCCTGCGGCGATTACGGCGCTGACCGCAATGACGAGCAGACTCTTCGGCTCAGTTCCCGTCCCTGACGCAAGGTCGTTCAACATCAGTTGAACCTGTTGTGAGTAAGCGTAATCCGCCACCTTGGCGATGGTTTCATTGAACATGGCAAGCATGGGCAGGAAAGCGAAAACCATCATGGTCGGCGTTGCGATCGTTGTGGCGCTGATCTGACTCTTCGTCAGGATTCCGATCACCGCGCCTAACAGCATAGAAACGCAGATCCCCGCTGCCATAATCAGAAGGAACCGCAGAAACTCAACTCCGCCATAACCGCCCACTACAGCGAATACAACAGTTCCCGCCATGCAGGCGCTAAAGACAAAACCGCCGATTCCCAGAAGATACTCGACTGGCTTCACACTGCCGAAGAAGAGCATGCGAAGCGTGTTTTTCTCTTTTTCCTCCGAAATGACCGCCGCCATGACATTGAGCGGCGCCATGCCGATATGCATGACCGCAAACATACCAACGAAAAAGTGCGGCGGCATATCCTCGACCTGTATAGCGTTTTCCATAATAATCGACATCAGGGGAAACATAATAAACTGGATGCCCAGAGCAAGATTTCTGCCGGTGTCTTTCACTTGTTTTCTGAATATAATGATCGAATTTTTCACTCTTCTCTCCTACCTTTCATATACTTTTATGCTACGCTTTCTCATCTGATTGTACTGTCCTACAAAATCCGCTCGAGTGCCACCAGCAATTAAGCCAAATCAGTTTACATAACTCATTCCTGTAAACGCTGCCCCGTCAGTTCCAGAAACACGGATTCCAGATTCGGCTCTGTGGAATGTATCGTCTCAATCTGCCTGCTTTGCAAATACTCATATACCTGCGCTGCCGCTTCCTCCGTATTCGGCAGATCCAGATCCTTGCCGCTATACAGGCGTATCCTCAGCCGGTTTATATGATTATACTTCCTGTTGATCTCCTGAGGTTCTCCGTACTCAACGATCTTCCCTTCATGCAGGAGCGCAACATGTTTACATAACTTCTCAGCCTCGGTCATATTATGTGTTGTCAAAAAGACTGTTGTCCCCTCCTTACACATTCCGAAGATCAGCTCATGAATATGTCCGGTCGTGGCAGGGTCCAGTCCGCTTGTGGGTTCATCCAGAAACAGAAATTCCGGTCTGTGCAGTACGGCTCTCGCCAGCATAAGTCTGCCTCTCATGCCTTTAGACAGCTTCTGCGCCGGACATTTCCTGTCTTCATACAATCCAACCCACTTTAACACTTCACCTATCCTGTCGTGACCGATTCGATACAGATCGGCATACAGCCTCAGATTGTCATAACAGGACAGTCGCTCATAAAGCCCACAGTCGTCCATCATCATACCGATCCTCCGATAGATTGCCGGACCGGGATTTCGCATATCGCACCCGGCAAGTTCCACGCTGCCGGACGTGGGTACGAGCTGCCCCGTGATGATCTTAATAAGCGTTGTCTTGCCCGCACCTGACGGTCCTAAGAGTCCTATGATTTCTCCCTTCTTTACCGCCAAAGAAATGTTTTTCAACACTTCTTTGTCTCCGAATCGGTGCGATACATTCGCGATCGCAATCGCGTTTTGATCAAGCCGTGTATTGTCTTCTGTTTGAAACTCTTTTATTTGAAACTCTTTTGTCTGGAACTGGTTTTCCATCTTCAAAATCCCTCTTTTCTCTACTTTTTCCTTTACTCTCCTCCGCTTTCCGTCCTATCACCTCGGCGGCTCATGATATTTGCACAGAAAGCTCATCTCTGACATTAAGAATCCCCATTCCCTTTCTCCTGCTCCTTCAGCCTCGACAGCGCTTCCTCCATCCTGCGGTTCTGCGTCCGCTCCTTCAACAGTGTGAGTATAAGGCTTCCCACAAAGCACACGCCAAAGCTGACAGCAAATCCCGCCCATGCCTGCCACATGTCTACCGGAAACCAGCCAAACACCGCCGCACATACTATGATCATCACGATCACACACAGCAGCATACATACTGTGCGCAGCGTGACGGACATCCGCTTGATCACGCCATCCGTGAAGAAAATCGTACGAAATGCAGTAATGCAGACCGATACACCTAAAAACTGCAGTATCGTCGCTACGGACAATCCCTCTTTGCCCAGAGAATACAGGCTCGAAACCTCCCTTGCCTCCTCTCCCACAATACTGCAAAAGATGCTCAGCACTAAAATACTGAAGCCGAATGTAATAAATACATGACCGCAATAATCAAATACCGTTCTTTTCTCTTCCATAATATCCTGCCTCCGTCATTCCGCGATTCTGTTCCTCTCACTTCGCAATCCCAAGCCGTTTCTTGATCCCGTCCGCATACTGCCTTGAGGCGATGATCACTTCTCCGTTATCCAGTGTCACACGAATCCTGCGGTTAATGTCACTCCGCAGAGACCTGACGGCGCTTAACCGAACCAGACATGATTTACTCACCCGCAAGAATCCCCACGCTTCCAACTGCTCCTCCAGCTCATACAGCTTAAGCCCCGACTCATATACACCGTCTTTCGTGTAGACAAAAGTTTTTCGTTCCAAGGATTCTATATAAATGACCTCTGTAACATCAAGCAGATACGTCTCCTCTTCCCGCGTAACAGCAAGCTGTCTTTCCGGCAGCCTTAGCATGGCAAGGATTCTGGAGAGTTCCGGTGTCAGTTCCCTACAGGATATCCTGATGCAAGTCTCATCGATCTGCTCATCCACATTAATCTCTATTTTCATTTTTCTAACTATGCCCTTCTCTCAACCTGCAAGTCTGCATCCGTATGATGCCCCATATTCCTCTTGATATATTCTGACATGGGAAAACATGCTATGCAGTACGATTCCCATATATGAGCGTCACTGTACGGATCAGGATCTTATACTGGAAACATACCACACCCCTGCTTCCAGCACAATATCCCGATACCTGTTCTGCCCGATTCCGGACATAACATGCCGTGACAGTGACATGAAAAGACTTTAATAGATACGATTAGAATTTTTTAATGTCGTTAACTTCGTTAACTATAAAAGAGATAAATCACTGATATTCTGCAAGTGTTCCCTGCTTCACCAATTTATATAATTCTTCTGCGGCAAGTCTCGCTTTCGCCACAATGTCTCCGCTTTCTTTCGGGAAACAGTAATACTGCACCCGCGCGTCTCCGATGCTGATCACATCGCCGATCTCATACCAGTAGAAATCGGAGTACAGACTGTAGGAGGCAAGCGGCTCCTGCCGATAGTCTAATCTGCCGTCGCAGCCCGTCAGCCGGAAGCCTTCTGCCGAATGGCTGAGTACCCCTTCCCCTACCTGATAGATTCTATCCGTATTAACCATCATATAGATGGTAACAGGCACATCCATCCGATAATTTCCCGAAAGAATCTCCTGTCTGACACACTCCCGCTCCCAATGGTACCAGTCGGGAATATGGGTGAAACGTGTTTCGCCTGCTTCCGGATAATCGACCGTGAAGCTTTCGCTCTCTTTGGCCTCATCTTCTCCACATTCCTGCATGTCTGTCTCCAGATCTTTCAGATATCCGTATTCTGTCAACTCATACGCTTTTCCACATAGTTTACATAATATCTTTGTCCCCTGCCCCAGCATCTGACCTTCCGCCTTACAACGAGGACACTTATACAGCATTCGATTAAGTCCGTCCGCGCGAAACGGCTCTTTGATCCTGATCTCATTCTCCTGCTGCCAGCGGAAATAATCGAAGGTAAACTTCTCCTGTAAGATATCGTTCAGTTCCTGCTGGGATTTCTCTGCAATTTCTTTTGGTGAAAGCAGATATTCCACATCGGCGGATACCCTGACCTTGCGAAGCTGCAGATTATTGTACAGCGGATCTCTCGCAAACGCACCGTGGGTTCTGATCATGACAACCGGAACCTTCAATATCTTAAGGCACTTTCCGAGGCTGTCCGGCAGAGGTGTCTGGGTTCCGTCGAAGCTGTAGCTCGCTTCCGGAAACATAAGAATGGAACTTTTCAATTCTCTGGTCGCATAGACCATATCCCGCACCAGCGTCACATCCGTCATGAATTTTCTCGTCGGAATACAGCCGATCTGCCGCATCAGCCACCTTTTTCCCACAAAACCGTCGGCAGTGCATATGATATGAAACGGTCTGGTGCACATAAGCCGCGCTGCAATCTTTAAGTCAATAAAGCTGGAGTGATTCATCAACACGAGACACGGTTCACCCTTTTCCAGTTTCTCCATGCCAATCATCCGATATGTAAACCGAGTCATCCACAGATCCCATATGGACAACAAAAGCAGCACTACCCGAAAGAGCAGCCGCTGCTTGATTGGTTTCTGATGCATCGTAACCGGAAGCGCAAGCACTTCCTCATAGCTCATCTTAGCAGTTTTAATCTTCAATCTTTTCTCCCCTTTGTTGTCTATCCCTTCAGATCTATTATATACAGTTGCTTCTATGTTGTATGATATCTTCAGGACATTATCATCGGTAACTGTTTCGCCTGTATGAATCTTCTGTACGGGCTGTATAAGTTTAGTATACTATGGCAGAGGGTTGTACGGCAATAGGGAGTATTAGCCGGAGAAATGCATAAAAGTAATATAAATAATTAGCATTATGAGAAGTTTCAAGACGGGACTGTGAAATGTATCGAGGAGGCGGTACCATTTTAGGTGCCGGAGGGGGTGGTGCGTGATACTTAGGAAGTTATGTATACCAAAAGCGACAATTTTATTTCAATTTAAGCTGATTTATTGAAATATAAAGAACATAATAGAGGCAGTATTTCAAGTTAAACAACATAATCTAAATAAAAAGCTTCTGTCACAGTGAAATTGTCCTCGCATGTATATTTGACATTTTCATCCCATATGCTATAGTATAGATAAGTTAACTCGTGAAGGATAAAGGCTGGGTTCTCGAATGAGAGTAGGTGCAAACCAAGAATTCCTTTGCCCCTGGGGTTAGCTTTTTTAATTCCGTAATAGTACTACATAATTCTCATTTTTGTCTGGTCAAACTTTATACTCCTCTGCACATCTCAAGAAACATCTCATGAATTCGATCATCCTCATCCAGCTCCGGGTGAAAAGCTATCCCGATCTGATTGCCGGACCGCGCCGCTACGATCCTGTCTTCCACCGTGGCAAGTATTTCTGTCTGATTCCTGTTTACCACCGATTCAATATAAGGCGCTCGGATAAAACTCATAGGCACCCTGCCTATCCCCGCAAACTCCTCTTCCGTGTGAAAACTGCCAAGCTGTCTTCCGTAAGCATTGCGCTGCACACGCACCGGCAACGTTCCGAAACATACATCGCCGTCATTGCTGATCTCCTGTGCCAGAAGAATCAAGCCCGCGCAGGTTCCTAGAACGGGGATCCCCTGCCCAATCTTTTTCCGAAGAGGTTCAACCATGTCATGTTCCCGCAATAGCTTCCTCTGTACAGTACTCTCCCCACCAGGCAGAATGAGTCCATCGAAATCCTGTTCCAAATCTGCTGCCTGTCTTAATTCTATGCAATCCACACCTAACTTCTTCAACTTGTCAATATGCTCCGCAAAAGCACCTTGTATCGCCAGCACTGCTATATTCATAGTTTACATAACTCCTTTTTACTACTATTACTAATATTACTACTATTGCGGTTCTCACATTTATCGACTATCATGTCTGCTGCAACAATACACGCCGGTCTGACAAATCCGACATTCCTCATCATTTTCCTCTCTCCGCCATCAAAAGCTCAATCTCCTGCTCGTTGATTCCGACCATCGCTTCACCCAGATCCTCAGACAGTTCTGCAATTAGTTTGCTGTCCTTATAATTGGTCACCGCTTTCACGATAGATGCCGCTCTCTTAGCCGGATTGCCGGACTTAAAGATTCCCGACCCGACGAATACGCCCTCTGCACCAAGCTGCACCATCAATGCCGCGTCCGCCGGAGTCGCTACACCACCCGCCGCGAAATTCACCACCGGAAGCCTGCCGTTCTCATGCACATAAGCCACCAACTCATAGGGAACCGCAAGCTGCTTGGCTTCCTCGAACAATTCATCCTGCCGCATTGCTGTGATCTTCGCAATCTCACTGCTCATCTTCCTCATGTGGCGCACCGCCTGCACCACATCCCCCGTACCCGGCTCGCCTTTTGTCCTGATCATGGAAGCACCCTCGTTGATCCTGCGAAGCGCCTCACCCAGATCCTTCGCGCCGCACACAAAGGGCACCTTAAATTGTCGCTTGTCAATGTGATAGACATCGTCCGCCGGAGAAAGCACCTCACTCTCGTCTATGTAGTCGATCTCGATCGCCTCCAGAATCTGTGCCTCCACGAAATGACCAATCCGGCATTTCGCCATTACAGGAATGGAAACTGCCTCCTGAATGCCTTTGATCATCTTCGGGTCACTCATTCTAGAGACGCCGCCTGCCGCCCGAATATCTGCCGGAATTCTCTCTAATGCCATAACAGCACAAGCGCCTGCTGCTTCCGCGATCTTCGCCTGTTCCGGCGTCGTCACATCCATGATCACGCCGCCCTTTAACATCTGTGCCAACTGCTTGTTCAACGCATATCTCTCTTCACTCATCTGGTTCACAAAGCCTCCTTGTCTTTACTCCAAAATACTATATTCCATTAATCCTCTTTATCAGTGCCTCGAAATCGTTACACCGATTATCAGAAATATATCAGCATATTGGCTTTTATTAAATATCCAGTTTTTATATTTTTGTGCATGCCAGTTTTGGTAAAAAAGTGAGATTCTCTTAGCGCACTCGTACATAAACGAGCAATTTCCTATAGAATTCAAGAAGTTGGAGTGCCAAAAACAACCCCAACTTCTTGAATTCTCTTTTAATCCCCCGCCAGATCTTTCACCACTTCCCCCGCAATGATCAGTCCCGCCACGGACGGCACGAATGCGATACTGCCCGGTGTACTTCTCCTGCCTGCCATAATCTGTCCGTTTTCCGCACCTGTTTCTTTCGCTGCCCCTTTCTCCTGCCCGATCGGTTTCATAGGCTCTTCCTCCGAATACACCACTTTCAGATGTTCCACATTCCTTTTTTTCAATTCCCTGCGCATCACCTTGGCAAGGGGACACACTTTCGTCTCATATATATCCGCTACACGAAAAGCGCCCGCATCAAGCTTGTTCCCGGCTCCCATGCTGCTGATGATTGGAATGTTCTTCTCCTGTGCCCGCAATACCAGTTCGATCTTAGCAGTCACGGTGTCCACCGCATCCACCACATAGTCGTATTCCTCAAAAGGAAACTGATCCGCATTTTCCGGCAGGAAGAAGCACTGATGAATCCGCACGCGTGCATTCGGGTTAATATCCAGAATCCGCTCTTTCATCACCTCTGTCTTGTATCTGCCTACTGTCTTATGGGTGGCAATGATTTGGCGGTTCAGATTGGAAAGACAGACCGTATCGTTGTCTATCAGATCAAACGCGCCAACGCCGCTGCGCGAGAGTGCTTCGCATACATAACCGCCAACGCCGCCAACACCGAACACCGCCACACGTGCATGCGCCAGTCTGTCCATTGCATCGCCGCCGATCAGCATTTCCGTTCTGGAAAACTGTTCCGTCATAGTAATAACCATGCCTTTCCGTAGCCTGTGAATTTGAGCCACAGACACAATTTTGCGTTAACTGTCCTTATTGTACCTCATTCCACAACCGCAGGCAACGAGACTTTCCGCCAAACCCATCAGTCCCCATCATTTGTGGTATATACATTTCCACAGTTACTTTTCTCACCCACTCCACAGCCTAAGCGCAGAGGGAAGTTAATATCTGAAGGAACCCCTCAAAAAGCGTCGGCACTTGACGAGGTATTTCACGAGTCTAGTGTCCGCTACGCTTTTTGCGGAGCGAGAGCGCGGTGACGCAGATATTAACTTTCCTCTGCGCGACCGGTTTTGCCGCATATAAAAAACAACTTTCCTGCCGGCCTGCCAGACTGAACCGACACAAAATCTTGTCAAGCTTTTTAAAAGGGGTTATACTAATATAGCATCGCAATGAAAAATCGATGTATTTTTTCAAACCCCAAATATATCATAAAAAGGAGACTCACTATGCAGATCACGAAAGACATTCAATACATAGGCGTAAACGACCACGATATCGACCTCTTCGAGGGGCAGTATATCGTAGAAAACGGAATGGCATACAATTCCTATGTGATCATCGACGACAAGATTGCCGTCCTCGACACAGTAGATGCTCACTTTGGCGAAGAATGGCTGCAAAATCTGAAGGAAGTTCTCGGAACACGTACCCCGGACTACCTGATCATACAGCACATGGAGCCGGATCACTCCGCTAACATCGACACATTTGTCAAGGCCTATCCAGATGCCGTTATCGTGGCATCCGCGCCCGCATTTAACATGATGCGCCAGTTCTTCGGTACGGACTATGCCGACAGGCGGCAGATTATCAAAGAAGGCGATACGCTCGAACTCGGCTCGCACACCTTACAGTTTATCGCCGCTCCGATGGTTCACTGGCCCGAAGTCATGGTCACCTATGACAGCCTGGATAAAGTACTCTTCTCCGCCGACGGATTCGGTAAATTCGGCGCCTTGGATGCGGACGAAGACTGGGCCTGCGAAGCACGCCGCTACTATTTCGGTATTGTAGGCAAGTATGGCATGCAGGTACAGAACCTGTTGAAAAAAGCTGCTGCCCTTGATATCCAGACAATCTGTCCTTTACATGGTCCGGTCTTAAAAGAGAATTTGGAATATTATGTAAACCTATATCAGATCTGGTCTTCCTACGGCGTGGAGTCAGAAGGCATTATGATCGCCTACACCTCCGTTTACGGCAACACGAAAGCTGCAGCGGAACTCCTTGCCGCAAAGCTCACGGAAAAAGGCTGCCCGAAAGTCGTTACGGCCGATCTTGCACGTGAGGATATGGCGGAATGTATGGAAGACGCTTTCCGTTACGGCAAACTGGTACTTGCCACCACCACCTACAACACGGAAATCTTTCCGTATATGCGGGAATTTATCGACGAGCTGATCTCACATAATTATCAGAACCGCACCGTTGCCCTCATCGAAAACGGATCATGGGCACCGATGGCGGCGAAGGTTATGCGCGCTAAACTGGAAAACTGCAAGAACATTACATTTGCGGAAAATACGGTTCAGATCAAATCTGCGCTAAATGACGAGAGTAGGGCACAGATTGAAGCGCTGGCCGAAGAATTGCTCAAATAAGTAGTAAAAAGCTATCCCTCTTCACATGATACGTCCGTATCTGCTGCTTATTCGCGTGCAGATACGGCTATCGGAAGGATAGCTTTTATTTTCTCTTATGCATCGACTCCCAGCTTCTGCAGTTCCGCAATCGCCTGTGCCTGATTCAGAAAATGGATCGTATGTATGCCAAATTTCTCCGCTCCAACCAGATTCGCCTGTGTGTCATCCATAAAGACGCATTCTTCCGGCACAAGATCATATCGGTCGATCAACAACTGATAAATCTCCGGCATGGGCTTGATCACCTTTTCCTGATATGACAAAATACCGCCGTCCATATATGGGATAAAATCCAGTGCACGCGCACACTCTCGTTCTGCTTTTTCTGAGAAATTAGACAGATACAATGTCCGGTAGCCCTTACTCTTTAACTCCTGAATCCACGGAATCGCATAGTCATTTCGCGCTACTATTGTTTCAACATTCTTCAGTACCTTACGGATATCTTCTTCAATGTCCGGATCCGCCGCTATGAACTCCCGTATGATATCCTCTTCTTTCATAGCACCTCTGTCAATTTCACTCCACGCCGGATTCTTGACCGTCGCCTCGGCAATACGCTCCACCATCTGCGCATCATACCCGAATCTCTCAAAGTGTTCCTTCCACGTAAAATCCGCAAGCACATTGCCGATGTCAAATATAATTGTCGTAATCATGTTGATTTTCTCTCCGTTTCATCGCTTTTCTTCTCAGGTAAAGCTCTTTCATTACAGCCTTTCTCCTGAAGCGTCCTACAGTCGATTCGTCACAGCAGCTCCAGCATACTCCGCGCCGCCGCCGACAGTGGATTCCTGGGATTCGTCACCACACAGAAATGCCGCTTCGGTATGATCATGTTAAACCTCAGTTCAAACAGTCTTCCATCCTCCAGATACTCCCTTGCAAAGTCCCGAACGACACATCCCACACCCAGATTGCGCAAGGCAAACTGCACGATCATATCGCTGGTCGCCAGTTCAAACTCGGGCCGGACGTACACGTTGTTTTTCTGCAAAAAAGAATCCATATAGCTTCTCGTGCTGGTCGCACCCTCCAGATAAATAATAGGCATTTTTTCTAATTCCTGCAAGTCTAACATGCGGTTCTTATAGCTGATAAACTTCCGTCCCGCCACGAATACATCTTCAATCTCCCGCACATTCGCCACCTGCAGACCGCCCGGATTGTCAAAAGGTGTGCTCACCACACCGAAATCAATTTTATTCTCATTCAGATTACGCAACGTCTCCGGAGTAGGCGCATTACTGACCATTACCTTAATATGGGGATATTTCTCATGAAATTGCTCCAAATAAGGCAGCAGATAGAATTGCAGTGTCATGTCACTGGCTCCGATGTGAATCTCACCCAGTTCCAGATTCAGCATCTGTTCCAGCTTCTGCTCTCCCAGCCTGATCTGTTCATATCCCTTCGCCACATAGCCATAGAGCAGGCTGCCTTCTCCCGTCAGCCGTACCCCTTTCGATGCCCTCGTAAAAAGCTTCGTCCCCAACGCTGTCTCCAGCTGCCTGACGGACTGGCTGACTGCCGGCTGCGAAATATTCAGTTCTTTCGCAGCCATCGTCAGACTTCCGGTCGTTGCCACATGATAGAATACTTTATAATACTCTAAGTTGTTCATAGTTTACATAACTCCAAATCTATCACCGCATATATTGCCCGTACGCTTTCTGCCGCCTTTTCTTATTGTCCGCGGCCATACTCAGCTTCTCGCCAGCCCATCCACATGCAGAATCTCACCGCTGATATAAGAGGCCCTATCCGATGCGAGGAATACAAAAGCATTGGCGATATCCTCCGGTTGTCCCATGCGCCGCAGCGGAATCTGTGCAATCATCGGATCGATCACTTCTTTCGGAACTGCACGCATCATATCGGTATATGTGATGCCGGGTGCCACCGCATTGACCCGGATTCCCTTCGGTCCCATTTCTCTGGCGAGAGATAAAGTAAATCCATTGACTGCCCATTTAGATGTAGGATAGGCAACTCCCGCCGGCTGCCCGTATACACTCACCATGGAGGAGGTGTTCAGAATGACACCGCTGCCCGCTGCCACCATATGCTCGCTTGCCGCTTTGGTGCAGTTGTATACAGCCTTAAGGTTTAAATCCATGACCTTACTAAACAGATCTTCCGTATATTCCGTAAAAGGAGTGCTCTCCGACATTCCCGCATTATTAACCAGAATATCGATCTTTCCGTACTTCCCAGCCACCTCGTCAAAAGCTGCCTTCACGGCCGAATATTCAGACAGATTCGGGAAGATGCCCTCCACTACCGCATCCGCATATGTTTCCTTTAACTTCGCCACAGCCTGATCTGCCGTTTCCTGCCTGCTGGCACATAGCACTACCTTGGCGCCCTCCTGTACAAAAGCCTCGACAGTCGCATAACCGATCCCTCTGCTCCCGCCTGTAATAATCGCAACCTTGTTTTCCAGCAACATAGATTTCCCTCCTTTTCTTGCGTCTGTATTCAGACACTTCTCACTTTTACTGCATATAGTATATCACAATCTGTCTTATTTTTATATACGCATACCTTCTTCTTTCGTTTTACACGTTTCTTGCTAAGTCTTGCAGATTATCCGATGCAAAACGGCAAAAAGTGCATAGAATACGACGACTATTTCAGCAGTCCTCGCGGACGGTTTCCAAATTCCTATAAAAATATAAAGGGCAACGAATTTAAATCGCTGCCTTTTATTTCGTCGTTAAATTATCTTATTGTACATACAGCATATGCATTCTGTTCCTAACCGCTGCTATACCCCTACCGGCTAAGAGGGCTCTTCCGATAGATAATATCCTCTCTGCCCGGTCCGTTGGAAACCATCGTGATCGGGTATCCGATCTGCTCCTCGATAAATTCCACATACTTGCGGCAGTTTTCCGGAAGCTCCTCATAACTCTTGATACCCCTGATTTCGCATTTCCAGCCCGGAAGCTTCTTTAACACCGGCTTAGCTTTTTCTAATTTACACGTGACAGGGAAGTCCGTCGTCACCTCTCCGTCCACTTCATAGCCTACACACACCGGTATCTCATCCAGATATCCCAGCACATCTAACACCGTAAATGCCACGTCTGTGGTACCCTGCAGTCTGCACCCGTACTTGGAAGCCACACAGTCGAACCATCCCATACGTCGGGGTCGTCCTGTCGTAGCGCCGAACTCACCGCCGTCACCGCCTCTGCGTCGAAGTTCATCCGCCTCATCTCCGAATATTTCCGATACAAAAGCGCCTGCCCCTACGGCCGAAGAATACGCCTTGCACACGGTAATGATCTCCTTGATCTCATGAGGCGGCAATCCCGCACCGATGGCACCGAAGGCCGCCAGTGTGGAAGAAGATGTTACCATAGGATAAATGCCGTGGTCAGGATCTTTTAATGTACCCAGCTGCCCTTCCAGAAGCACAGTCTTACCGTCTTTTAATGCCTGATCCAGATATGCGGACACGTCGCATACATATGGCTCTATCATCTCACGATATCCCTTCAATGTATTAAGCAGTTCTGTCGGATCGATCAACGGCTTATGATATAAATGCTCAAGAATTACATTCTTAGTCTCACAGACACGCTCTACTTTTTCACTCAAACGTTCCTCATCGAAGAGTTCACTCACCTGAAAACCGATCTTCGCATACTTATCCGAATAAAAAGGTGCGATTCCCGATTTGGTAGAACCAAAAGACTTACCGCCAAGTCTTTCCTCCTCATACTGATCAAACAGAATATGATATGGCATAACCATCTGACATCTGTCTGACACGAGAATTTTCGGCATGGGGACATCCCGGTCTGTGATCGACTTGATCTCATTCATCAGAATCGGAATATTCAGAGCAACGCCGTTGCCGATCACACTCGTCGTGTGACCGTAGAAAACGCCCGACGGTAACGTGTGCAGTGCAAACTTACCATAATTATTGACAATCGTATGCCCCGCATTGGCCCCTCCCTGAAAGCGTACGATAATATCCGCTTTCTCCGCCAGCATATCAGTGATCTTTCCTTTGCCTTCGTCTCCCCAATTGGCGCCCACCACCGCTTTAACCATTGTGATTCCTCCTTTTTCATGCCCGCAGATTTATCTCGCATATTCTTAAGTTTACCCAATATGATGTCTCATCTGCATATTTCCTTCATAGTTAAAACGGACGTATTGCGTCCGTTTCTTACTATTTGATTATATCGCATGAATCATTATAAGTAAAATCAATATTTGTTATGTATAACATAACTTGTATTTATATCTTCTTTTACTAACAGATACAGTCCTGCCAGTATTTCTCCAGCAATTCCTCAGCTCTATCTGCACACTCGGGAAATTTGCTGCGAATTTTGGTAACAGCATTCTCTTTTGTTTCATGATATTCCTGAAACATTTCTACAACGGTTCTTATGTCCTGTTCCTGCACTTCCTTTGTGACTTCCTCCCTTACTTCATCACATAAGATCCAGCTTCCTCGTTGCCTCATCAACCGCATTTTTACTATCACTATTTTGTATATATGTTAACATATTTTTTATTGCCTGGCTTCAGCTTTTCAGCGCCTTATTTTACTGACGATACTTGAGCGCCCTGGTCGCATTTAATACCGCCAGGATCATAACACCCACATCCGCGAAGATCGCCCACCACATATTGAGCGTTCCCACCGCACCTAATCCTAAACAGATAAACTTGACTGCCAGTGCAAAGGCTATATTCTGGTGCACAATGCGCAGGGTCTTTCTCGAAATATTGATCGCGGTCGCGATCTTCTCCGGATCATCGTCCATCAGCACAATATCTGCCGCTTCGATTGCCGCATCCGCTCCCAGCGCCCCCATGGCGATTCCCAGATCAGCACGGGATAATACGGGGGCATCATTTACGCCGTCTCCTACGAATGCCAGTTTTTCTTTTTTATCCTTCGATGCCAGAAGCTTCTCCACCTCGCCAACCTTGTCAGCCGGCAAAAGCTCACTCTTGACTACATCTACCCCGAGTTCCGCCGCCACTGCATCCGCCACCTTTTTCGCATCTCCGGTTAACATAACTACTTGCTTAACTCCGGCCGATTTCAAGCCGGAAACCGCCGCTTTAGCATTGTCCTTGATCACATCCGAAATCAGAATATATCCGGCATATTTGCCATCAATCGCCACATGTACTTCTGTTCCCGTCTTCTCCGGTACCAGATAAGGAATATTTAACTTTTTCATCAGTTTCACATTACCGACCGCTGCCCGTCTTCCGTTCACCACAGCCGTCACGCCATGACCTCCGATCTCTTCCACGTCCGTGACTCTTGCAGGATCAATGGGCTTACTATAGGCTTCTTTTAAGCTCTTACTGATGGGATGATTGGAATAATTCTCAGCATAAGCCGCCGTTTCCAATAGCTCTTCCTTTGAAACGCCGTCCGCCGCTTCCATATATGTCACTTCGAAAACACCCTTAGTCAAAGTCCCGGTTTTATCACAGACCACATACGCCGTCTGCGAAAGTGCTTCCAGATAGTTGGAGCCCTTTACCAAAATTCCCTTCGCGGAAGCGCCGCCGATTCCCCCGAAGAAGCTTAACGGAATAGAGATTACCAATGCACAAGGACAGCTGATAACCAGCGTCGTTAATGCTCTGATCAGCCAGTCTGACCATCCCGCGGGATTTCCCAACAGCAGATTAACCACAGGAGGAACGAGCGCCAGCGCCAGCGCGCCTATACAGACTGCGGGTGTATAATACTTTGCAAATCTTGTAATAAAGTTCTCGGATCTGGACTTTTTCATGCTGGAATTCTCCACCAGATCAAGAATCTTAGATACGGTTGACTCGCCAAACTCCTTCGTTGTCCTGATTCGAAGCACACCGGACATATTGACACATCCGCTGATCACTTCATCACCTTCCGCCGCCTCTCTGGGCAGGCTCTCCCCCGTTAATGCACTGGTATTCAGCGTAGATGAGCCGCTCACGATTACGCCGTCGATGGGCACCTTTTCCCCCGGCTGCACCGTGATGACAGATCCCACCGCCACTTCATCGGGGTCTACCTGCTTAAGTTCTCCGTCCAGCTCCACATTGGCATAATCCGGACGGATATCCATCAGTGCAGTGATATTCCTGCGGCTCTTACCCACTGCATAGCTCTGAAATAGTTCTCCGATCTGATAAAACAGCATAACCGCCGTTCCCTCAAGGTACTCTCCCAGCGCGATCGCACCTACCGTCGCTACCGCCATCAGAAAATTCTCGTCAAACACTTGACCGTGAATAATTCCCATAACCGCTTTCTTCAGGATATCATATCCGATAATGAGATACGGAATCATGAAAAGTGCCAGCTTTATATAAGGATTCTCCACCGGAATAAAATTAAATCCCACTACCAGTACCGCAGATATGATTATCCGTATTAACACTTTCTTTTGTTTCTTTGTCATAATATCCACCTTCTCCTGTTATTCTTAACAGACAACAGATTTTTCTTGCCCTGCTCTGATTTCTCGACTGCCATCTGCTCATATTTTTATTTCATATGAACATTTGAACATATATCTGTTTATTTGTCAAGTATCCTTACAATATTTTTTAAATTGAACAAACTCGTACATAAACGAGCAATTTCCTATAGAATGAAAAAGAGCCCGGCGGAACCACCGCTTGTTACCGCGATCATACCGCCGAGCATAAAATCATGTAGGAATCCGCAGTACCTGCCCGATCTGCAGAGCACTACCGGTCAATCCGTTCAACTGTCTGATGGCATCCACCGTCGTGCCGAACCGATTTGCCAGCAGCCATAGTGTATCCCCGGAGCGCACCGTATAATTGAAATACTGTTGGGTCTGCCCTGACGGAATCTTAAGAACCTGACCGATTCGCAGACTGTCACCGGTCAACCCGTTCAACTGTTTGATCGCATCTACCGTCGTGCCGAACCGATTCGCCAGCAGCCACAGTGTATCTCCGGAGCGCACCGTATAATCAAAGAAACTTGTGCCTGTTCCGGGTGACGTACCGGGTGTAGGATTGGGGGAAGGTACATTCTGCCCGATCCCCTGATAAGTCCGATACAGCGCACTCCATGTAGCCGGTCCCACAACACCGTCTGCTACCAGTCCCATTCTTCTCTGAAAAGCGCTCACTGCCTGCCGCGTGCCACTGCCGAAAATACCGTCCTGTACTACGGCGGGAACATCGGGATAGTATTCCGAGATGATACTGAGCAGATACTGCAGTGTGATAACATCCTGCCCTCTCGCTCCCTCCCGGAGCACTATGTTCGGCGGCACGGTGCCGATTCCGATATTTGTTCCCTCACTATCTAATTCCGCCAGTCTGGTGACTGCCGTATACAGGCTGGAAAGCTTATACCATGTAGATTTACCGACGATTCCGTCAGCTGCCAATCCGAAGATACTCTGAAACTTCATCACTGCCGCCCGAGTGCTGTCTCCAAACGTTCCCTCCGCATCAGAAATGACCGGTATCGCAGGGTAATTCCGTCTGATCCTGTTTAAATAATTCTGAATGATCTGCACATTCAGCCCCGTACTTCCTATCCTGAGTGGTGTCCCCGGATAAGAAGTCAGCACATTCGTTACAATATTCGTCTGTGCGATCTCCACATCGTCAGGATAATAATAACGCAGGATTCGGATCGGTGTATATCCCTGATTCGCCAACGTAACTGTCCCCCACTGAGACAGCCCACTGCAGGTAGCGGTGGTTCCGTTGCAGAAGGATGTGAAGTAAGGCGCTTCCTGCCCCTGCCTGCGGACATATTCATTGAATATCTCATCCACGATCCTGCTGACAGAATCATAGATCGGCCGCCCGTACACAAAATACTGGTCATAGGCTGTGCTGTTAGTGATATCAAAGGAATATCCTTTGCTGCGATACCACTCCGTATAGACTCTGTTCAGTGCAAACGTAATAATGGCGTAGATATTCGCACGCAGCGACGCCTCCGGCCATGTAGGATAGATCTCGCTGCTGGCAACATTTTTCACATAATCAGGAAAAGATACCTGCACATTCGAGGCTGAGGAAGCCGGTGTTCCCAGATGCACCGTGATCGGATTCGGAATGGCGACCTGCCGTAATACATAGGGTACTGCATTACCCCCGACGCTTCCCTCCTGATTCCGTTCCCCTTCCATGGAAACCGCCGGTGCACCCACCGGAATCTCCGTCTGTGTCCGCTGCCTCCCCTGCATCGGAACAAGCACAAGCGGAAGGGTAGCCAGCTCTCCGTCAAAAATAGGAATGTCGGAGACAAACACTGAGTCAAATCCTTCCGCCTGTGCGAGTACATTATATGTTACATAGGGTGTCCCCGTAAAATTCTCATTCTGCGAGTAACTCTTGTCCACTGTTTCCAATGGCACTTTTCTCGTCTCGCCGTTCTCATCTGTCGTCAGTTCATAGACACGATTCTGCTCATCGTCCAGAACCGTGACCTGTACGCTGCTTAAGGGCAACGCTTCGTGCGCAGTCCGTGCCTGCATGGTCAGATAACCGATCGCCATAATTTCATTCTCCTTCATACCTATATTATTCGATAAACCAATATGTTATAAAATATGAGAAATCCGGCTATCAGTTACACTTTTTTATTTCCGATATTCTCCCAGACATAATATAGTGCCGCTAAGATCACACACTTCGCAATCTTAGCGGCACCGCTAAACCAAAATATTATTTTATCTCTTCCTACTGAACGACCCCGTTACCGCCTCTCGTCCACACGATGTTCTGGCTGATCATCTGATCGATATCCATACCGATGATCTCCGAGGCCCTAGCCTTCGCCACACCCTCATTGGCAGTTCCGAGATTCTTATATATATTGTAGGCTGGTTTCTTGTTACCGTTCAAATCGTATAAGCCCAGCGCCAGATGACTCTCCATCTCATGGGCGTCATCAGTCTGCCTGAACAGCATGAAAGCATCCACATCAGGAAGAGAGGCCGCTTTCAAGTAGCCGTAAGCCACCGATGCTTCCTGCTTCTCATTCCCGAAACTTGACGTAAATCCAATCTCCGCCAGAGAAATGCTCCTGACCTGACCGCTCGGATTTAAGAACTGCGGCTGATGCATATAGTTGATCAAAATATCCACATTCTGCATCGTTATATATGGGGTGGAAAGATTCTGCTTCACCCATACTGCCGGTCCGTTCCATGCATAAGGATCATACAGCGGTGAATTATACGGATGATAGGAAAGGCTCCAGTCAATATTCCCCTCCCGGTTCATATAGTAATTAAACTGATCCAGATAATCCTTTGCAAGGAAACTGCCCGGATTGGACTTCCGCCCCCACTCCTGATCAATGGAGTTATATACTCTTACATTGGCATTCTGGCTCTTTAACTCGTTATAGAAGATACGGAATGCCTTTGCATAGATATTGACATTAAAATCCAACGACGTGGAACTGCTGTACCACCATGATGTACGCGCATTCACCTCATTGCCGAGAATCCAGTTATCCACCTGCCCGCAGCCTGTCTGTCCCGAATAACGTTGTCCCAGAAAAGCACTGACCGCCTTTAAGTGACTGACCCCTGCGTTATCCGCCACATTCAGCGCATACCCCGGACAATCGCCGCCTACCGCCGTAGGATGCACAAGATCCTGCGTGTAAGGACTTCTGCCGCCGTTAAGAAGCACCATGGTAACCTGTATACCATAACTGTTAAAGCTCTTGATCATGGAGTCAAAGTGCGACACCATGCCATTATTGAAATACCACGTCTGTCCATTATAATCGAAAGGAATCCCTCCCGGCACGGAAGCATCCACGCAGATATCATCCACATACATATTATACACGATCTGCTGAATACCGAGATCCTGTAATTCTTCTTTAGAAGATTTGGCAAGATCCGGGAGAATTCCCTTGATCCCCCTGTCATTACGCGGCGAAGTATGTGCCGCAATCGCTTCCGGATTCGTGATATAGTGCTCATCGCTGACCTGCACCATCTGTCCGCCCCGCTTTACCGCAACCAGGAATTTGCGGCTCAGATTGGACTCGCCCGTATTATAACTTAACGGAAAGGCTGCTGTAACAGAAGCGCCCGCGTCAACCGTCGCCACCACCTTACCGGTAGGACCGTCCTGATATACCTCATCCGCATAGATATAGTATTTACCGTCATCACCGGACGGAACGCTTCCCGCACTGAGCTGACATACCACGTCCGATCCCGCGATCGTACAGGACTGAATCGCAACGGGACGCCCCGAAGCCTCCGCATAAAGAGTGTTCTCCTCCACCAAGCACAGACTGCCTATTATCAATACTAAGGCAATTAACGCCGTAAGCACGGTCGCTTTCCTGCTTCCAGCGCTTCCCCGCGCTCTCACGGCTGTCATACTACTGCATTTACAGTTCTTGTTTCTTTTGTTTACTCTCATCTCTCCCTACCACCATTCCGAAGCGTCCATACAGCACAGCGCCGCACCAATCCCGCTGACATTTCTGTATCCGCCTCTTATATCAGTTCTTACTTAATTTTCTCCTGTGCTTTATTATATCTGTAAAAATATGGATTGACAAGTGCTAAGGCATGATTCGTCTTAGCTAATTATGCCGGATTCTCATGCACCATAATATGCTTCACCTTCGGAAAGTTCTGCTCAATGGCATCGTGAACCCGTTCCGCAATGCCATGTGCCTCCCTAAGTTTCATCTCTCCGTTCACTCTGATCTCGATATCGACATAGATTTTATTGCCGAAAACACGTGTCTGCAACAGATCCACGCCCAACACGCCAGACTGAGCGAGTGCGCATTCTCTCAGCGCCGTCTCTACTTCGTCGTCACAAGCCTTATCGACCATCTTATCTACCGCGTCCATGAAGATCTCGTAAGCCGCCTTCTCGATAAAGAAACAGATCACCACACTGGCCACCGGATCTAAGATCGGGAATCCCATTCTGGCACCCGCGATACCGATCAGCGCGCCTACCGAAGACAACGCGTCAGACCGATGGTGCCATGCATCCGCCATAAGCGCGCCGGAATCGATCCGCTTCGCATAGATTCTTGTATAGTGATACATGCCTTCCTTGACAATGATGGACAGAAGCGCTGCTGTAAGCGCCAACACGCCCGGTACGGCCAGCTTTGTGTAGTCTCCCCCTGTAATCTTGCCTACCGCGGAATATCCGATTCCGAGTCCGGTAGCTGCCAGAATCGTGGCAAGAACAATCGCCGCAACACACTCCATCCGCTCATGCCCGTAAGGATGGTCCTTATCCGACGCCTTACTGGAAATCCTGATTCCCACAATGACAACGACCGTACTGAAAACATCTGAGGCCGAATGGATCGCATCGGAGATCATCGCGCTCGAATGAGCGATCACCCCCGCCAGTAGCTTTAATACTGTGAGCACGAAGTTTGCCGCGATACTGACCTTGGATACTTTCATCGCCACTTTCTCATAATCTCTTATATCATCCATACTACTCCCAATCTCCTATGCCACTTACTGTTTCACAAAAAAACACCTGCGTACACAGTAATCGTAACTACTGTCCCGCAGATGTCATAATCCGCTGTCGCCCGAAACGACCCGGCTCCCAAGCTAATGCTCCGGCCTGCTCAGTTTGTACTGTATCATCCCGAGAGTCAATACTCTCCAAGTTTGCAGTGCAAAATGTATTGTACCTACTGTATCATACGCAGGTTCGGATTGCAAGTGCAAATCTATCGTTCGAACTTAGTACTTAGGACTCAGGCCAGATAAATGGTCACAGGGTGCAGATAGAGATCAATAGCGTTCGCAATTCCCTCGGCAAGCTGATCCTGATATTCGTTCGTCTCCAATTTCTTCCGCTCCGCTTCGTTGGAGAGAAACCCGGTCTCGATCAGACAGGAAGGCATCGCACTTTTACTTGTCACACACATTTCCGGATCGGATGCCAGCCCTCTGTCCACGGCCCCGGATGCCTTAACAGCCTCCTGCTGTATGAGCGTCGCCAGTCTTTTCGCGGCTCCTGTCTCATCACTTTCATCATACCATGTCTCGATCCCCGACACGCTGTTATCTTTGTAAGAGTTCTGGTGTATGCTCACATAGAGTCTGGCATTCAGTCTGTTAGCCTCCTCGATCCGATCCGCCTTATCCGTCAGTTCATCCGCTTTTCTGGCCAGTACCACCCGATATCCTCTGGCCTGCAATTTATCCGCTACCTTATCGGCAATTTCTCTGTTAATATCCTTCTCCAATACCCCGGCAAAGCCGCATCCCCCGTCCATGCCGCCGTGTCCGGGATCGATTACGATCACCCGGTTCACTTCTGCTTTGGCATTCTCTACTGCCGTAAGAGCCGCACGTCCGGAACCTTTAGTCATCACACTCGCTACATCGAGCATCTTCGCCTCGTCCGTCGATATCGGAACTTCCTGTATCTCCGCTGCGACTACCTTCGACGTGTTCGTCTGTACTGCCATCGCCACGGCAACTACCAGAATACAGATCACCGTCAGCACCCACACAAACGTCCGCAGATACCCTCTGATCTCCTCTCTTCTCCTTTGTCTCCTGTAATAGCGCCTTGTTCTTCCGTACATACAAATGATGCTCCTCTCCTGTGTGATCTGCCCATCGGCTTATGAATACAGATTACAGGAAAGGTGCATCAAAATTTCATCATTTTTGCAACATAGTTACATCATTTTTGCAAACTTTTTGCATCATTTGGATATTTTCAGGAAAAGTTCGTTGATACCGTCATAGAATCCTACCGTGACGACGGTTCTGTCATCGCCCGCACCTGAAAAAACATACTTCTTATAATACGGTGTGGTCTCTAAAAGCGGGTTGTCACTCTCATACACTTCCGGCGCGGTAAGCCCCATATAGGAAGCCCATGCCGCCACCAGCGCATCCGGATCGATCTCCTCCCACTTAAGCCGCGACCGCACATAAAATTCATAGATTCTGCCGTCATCCGCATCGATATAGGCATCGAGCAGACGGTTCTCTTTATTGGCATTTTGTAAACTGCCCAGAAGATTCAGCTTCCAGACCGCCACATTGTTTCTCGGCTCCGGCACATCGATGGCGGAGTACAGCGTTGCCTGATAGGAAGCGGGCTGTACCTCCCGGATATCATCCGGCAGGATACCCAGTTCCTTCAGCGCGGCGATCCCATCATTGGCTGTCTGATATATTTGCTCGTCCGTGATCTCACGCCCTGACGGTCCGTTGTGATTGACCACAAAAGCGTATGTGCCAGTCAGATCCTGATAAGCGTCATCCGGCTCTCTCGTCTGCGAACTTAATTCCGTTCCCGCCGCACTCTGGGAATTGAGACACTGTGACAGAATAAAGAGTTTCTCATTACTGCTAAGCTGATAACGATAGCCCTCTCCTCCCGTCTCTTCCTCCTGCGTCCTGATCTGGTTCAATATTCCTCTGTCTTTATATTGCGCGATCGCTTCCGGTCCCCATATGGACAAAACGACAACCGCGCAAGTCAGCGCAAGGAGCGCCAGATTAAGAATGTATTTCTTCATGCTCTGCCTCCTCCTCCGCTTGCAGAAGGAAGCCGACGGTGGTTCCTTCTCCGACCTTGCTGTCAATCTCCAGCCGGCTGTCGTGCAGCGTCAATATTTCCGTGCTGAGCGCCAGCCCCAATCCCGCGCCATTCCTGCTGCGCGATCTGGATTTATCCACCATATAGAACGCCTGCGTGATCTTAGACACTTCGTCCACCGGAATGCCTATGCCATAATCTTTGACGGTAAAACGGTATCCGTCCTGCTCTTTGTGCCCGCTGATCTCGATCCGTCCCCCTTCTTCCGAGGCTTTACATGCATTATCCAGAAGATTCACCAATACGGTCTGGATCAGACTGACATCCGCCATCACAACAGCCGGTTTATAAGAAAAAACAAACTCCATACTTTTATTCGGAAGAAACATGCTGCGCAGATACTCAAACAGGGGCTCCGCAGATACCGCTCTGATCTTAGCGCCCTCTTTCTTCGTCACAATAATATCAAGCAGCCTGAGAGACATCGTCTCTAATCTTTTGCCTTCCGTATAAATATAATTCGCCGACAGCAGACTCTTCTCCTCGTCCAGCTTGCGGGAACGAAGCATGTCCGCATAACCGATAATGGACGTAAGCGGTGTCTTAAGCTCATGTGCAAAAGCGCCGACGAAATCTTCCCTCGCCTGTACTTCCTCCTCCAACTGTCCGATCGTCTCCTCTAAAACCTCCGACATGTGATTGAAGTCCTGCGTCAGCTCGCCCAGTTCATCATTACTGACCTTTCTGGCACGGTAACCGTAATCGCCTGCTGCCATCTCCTTCGTGGCGCGCACCAGAAGCCTGATCGGTTTCGTCAGGCGTGAGGCAATAAAATACATAATCACGATACCGAACAGCAGCATAAGGATCGTCAGCCTTCTGTAGACCGTAAATCCCATCTCCCGCTCTTCAAACACCTGCGTCACATCCCGCAGCGTTTCTAAATACAACGATCTGCCAAGCGCATTAATGCCGCTCTGCGTCTGGATATAATACCGTTCCCCCAAAGGAACCACACGATAAGAATAATAGTTCTCCGCCGCCGCGTTCAGCAACTCATCATCCGCTTCAAATCCGTCACCGGCATAGAGCACATTCTTCTCCTCGTCACAGATCCGCAGAAGCCGCCCTGTTCCCTGCCCGCTTGTCTCCAGATTAGAAGCGATCTGTTCCACCGAGCTGTCCTGCAGCAGATCGTATTTGACAGGCACATTTAATGCTGCCGTCTCAAATGCGAACCGCAATATATTATTTTCATCCAGCGCCAGTCCGACCTCCCTTTCCAGAGACGTCTCGAACACATAATTGACAAAATAAAAACCGCTGAAACCAAGCGTAAGGGCTATGATAATCGTAGTCCACAACAAAAGCTTCTGAGAAAACTTCATGTTATACTCCTATATCTCCAAACGATACCCAATCTTATAAACCGCCACGAGATTTCTTTCCCATCCCAGTTTCCTTCTCAGGCGCTGCACATGGATGTCCAGCGTCCTGCTGTTGGCGTAGTACTCGTCATGCCAGACCCGTTCATAGAGATTCTCACGGAACAACGCCACATTTCTGTTCTCCGCAAAGAGCATCAGCAGATCGAATTCCTTGCTGGTAAGCGGCACCGGATTGCCGTCCCGCGTCACCCGACGCGCCTCAATATCGATCTCGATCCCGCCTATGGTCAGTTTCTTATCCGACTTATTATATCGGCGCAGCACCGCTTCCACCCGGGCCAGAAGCTCCGTCACATCAAAGGGCTTGATCAGATAATCGTCTGCTCCCAACTTAAGCCCCTTAACCCGGTCTTTCACCTCATGCTTTGCCGAAATAAAAATAACCGGCACCTTATAGGGTCTGATATATTCCATCACATCATAACCGTCCGCTCCGGGCAGCATAATGTCTAAAAGCACGAGGTCAAACGTATCCTTCTCAACCGCATCGATGGCCGCCAGCCCGTCCTCTGCGGCGACACAGTAATATCCTGCCGCCGACAGATTCATGTCGATCAGGTCACGAATCGGTTTTTCATCATCCACAATAAGTATCTTTATCATGTCTCCGGACTCCACCCCCAATAGGCTCTCGCCTTCTCCACAAGCTCCGCCACCGTGTCTTCATCGCTGCAGCGAACCTTCTTTTTCACTTCCGTATCCGTCTCAAACCCGCCGGTGCGCTGATAATAAATTGCATAGTCGGGCCGGACAACCACTTCATTCTGATTTCCTGCATTACTGTAACGCGCCAGCACCAGAATGTCTTTCATGCCGTCCCCGTCAATGTCCCTGCAGCTGATCCCCTTGAGTGCATACAGGTTATCGAAATCTCCCATCGGCTGAAAGCTCCACACGATCTCCCCCTGTTCGTTCACCAGATAGATCATAAAAGTGGCAAATTCCGCCATCGTGTAACTCCCCGGCATGACTTCAAGATATCCAAGCTTCTCAAACTGTCTGGAATAATCCTGCTCGGCTGTGATCACGAAGCCGTTCTTAAGAAGCTCCGCCTTGGTCGATGCCGTATAGAGAAACTCTGTCGAATAACCATCCCGAACATGGGCGATAATGCTCTCTGCGCTCTTGTTCATTCCATACCGGTTGATTTTATCCGAAATGCGATAATCACGATAGAATCCTTCGTCACTCTGGAATAACACATCTCCTACTTTATAATCCTTGACTGCATATGTACCTGTTTTATTTCTGCAGTCGGCAATCAGTATGATATCTATTCTGCCGTCCCGGTTCAGATCCTGAAAAGAGACCGCGGAAATGGCGCGGATCGGCTGTTGCAGACTGCCGATATTCCAACTGTTGGCGGCGAGCTGATCCGTTCTATATACTACGGTGCCGTCCTCCGCTGTCAGGAAAAGAGCCAGACGATGATATTTCGCCTCCATGGCAGGCACCAGATAGACATTGCCGAAGCACTGTGTCTCAATCGGAAAGATCTGATCCTCAATCACCCGGAAGCCATACTCATCAATCTCCTGCCGTCTCTCAACTGCCTGTAACCGCTTCTGATAGTCCTCATAATCCGCAAGAAGCTGACGGTCGGCCTCGGCAGACTCTTCGTTTGCCAACACAACTACCGAGGATTCAAAAAGCAGCAGCATTGCAATACCAATCTTTATTAATTTTGTCAACACTTTAATCTTACGCAATTTGTACCCCGACTTTTCTTTCGTTTCTGCCTATCCGGCATTTTCCATCATCTGAATCAACTAAATATTTCTACTTTTCGTCTTTTAAATTCTTCCTTCGTAATAGCCTTGGTATCTCTCAAAGATTTTAACTCTTCCCACTGATTTTTACGGCGCTTTTTTTCTTGCTCTTCTATATATTCCCAGTCTGCTTCCGTTCCACCAGATGCCATAGCGTCCATCAGTTCATCGCCCTCAAGTCCCCATAAAAAATCCCATTCACTCATGATAATTCCCTACCTTTTACACATTAATCTCCGCCTTCACCCCAAGCAGCTCCTTATTCTCCGCAAGGATCGGCTCCACAACCTCCTTCAGGAAATTCTCCACCTGAAGAGGCGCACGTCCTACATACTTAGACGGATCCATAGTCTTTAAGAGATCTTCCTCCGACATGTTAAAGGCGGGATCATTGGCAATCAGCTGTAGCAGATTGTTCTCCTTACCCTCACGCTTCACATTAGCGCCTGCCTCCATGGACAGCTCCCTGATCTTCTCATGCAGTTCCTGTCTGTTGCCGCCCATCTTCACGGCATCCATCATGATATTCTCCGTCGCCATGAAGGGAAGCTCGCTCATCAGACGCTTGGTAATCACTTTGTCATATACTACCAGACCGTCCACCACGTTCAGACACAGATCCAGTATGCCGTCGATGGCTAAGAACGCCTCCGGGATGGACAGCCTCTTATTCGCCGAATCATCCAGCGTCCTTTCAAACCACTGTGTAGCCGAGGTGATTGCCGGATTGAGTGCATCGATCATCACATACCTTGACAGAGACGCAATACGCTCACTTCTCATCGGATTACGCTTATATGCCATGGCGGAGGAGCCGATCTGACTCTTCTCAAACGGCTCTTCCACCTCTTTCAGATGCTGTAACAGCCTGATATCATTGGACATCTTATGGGCGGAAGCCGCAATACCCGCCAGCACATTGCACACTCTCGTATCTACCTTGCGCGAATAAGTCTGTCCCGATACCGGATAACACTTATCAAATCCCATCTTCGCAGCGATCATCGGATCAATCTTATCGATCGTTTCCTGATCTCCGTCGAAGAGTTCCAGAAAAGAAGCCTGCGTTCCCGTCGTTCCTTTAGAACCCAACAGCTTCATCGTAGACAGCACGTACTCTAAATCCTCCAGATCCAGACAGAACTCCTGTGTCCATAAAGTCGCTCTCTTACCCACGGTCGTAGGCTGCGCCGGCTGAAAATGGGTAAAAGCAAGCGTCGGCAGGTTCTTATACTGCTCCGCGAACTTCGCCAGCTCGGCAATCACATTCACCAGCTTCTTTTTTACCAGCTTAAGCGCCTCTGTCATCACGATAATATCCGTGTTATCTCCCACATAACAGGAAGTGGCGCCCAGATGAATGATTCCTGCCGCTTTAGGACACTGCTGCCCGTACGCATAGACATGACTCATCACATCATGCCGCACTTCCTTCTCACGAGCCTTCGCTACATCATAGTTGATATCCTCAGCATGGGCTTTCATCTCATCGATCTGCTCTTTGGTGATAACAGGCTGTCCGTTCTGACTAAGCCCCAACTCCATCTCCGTCTCCGCAAGTGCGATCCACAGCTTTCTCCACGTCCTGAACTTCATATCCGGTGAAAAAATGTACTGCATCTCCTTGCTGGCATATCTCTCCGATAAAGGACTTACATATCTGTCTGTACTCATAATTCTTCTCCATTTCTATATTATAATTTACAAAATTTATAAAGTCTGCCCTCTCAGCCTCTATCTCTCATACTCCCCACGTATATCCACCTTCGGCGTCTCCAACGGATACCGCCCCGACGGTGCCAAGCGCACAGGTTTGTTCTATCTCTGTGTTCATTTCATATACCCCACATACGGATTCCCTTATTTTGCAAACTTTTTCTCGTATTCTTCCACAGAAGCCATGATCTCCTTGGCATACTGCGGATATTTCTCCACCAGATCTTTGATCTCCTTCTGCGAACCGCCCGCTACCACCTCTTTATTATAATCCATCCGCCGGCGCAGCGACTGTCTACGGATGATCAGGTTGTGGCGGATCTCCACCATTTCCTTGTGATCCAATATGGCCTCTGTCTGGTGCAGCCACACGGCCGGATCTTTGATTTGATACCTCTTTAACATTTGTAACAGTTCCTGCTCGTTATAGTCTAAGTCCAGTTCCGCCTTACGGAATTTCTCCCGTTCTTCCCGTTCAATCTTATAATTTTCCCATAGATCTATCAGTTCCTTCGCACTGGAAACGCCGTATTTCAAATACAGATAATCCAACAGATTGGTGTTGTTGACATACCTGATCTTCACCTTATTCTGCAAAAGTATGATCTTATTGATTCCGGTCTCCACACGATGCAACTCTTTTCTGGCATCCACATGCTTGACATAGATCACCGTGATCGCAAACGCCGCCGCGGCTGCCGTCACAAGATATCCTGCCTTCGTGTCCATATCTAAGAAAAACTGCAGGAAAAGCAGGAGCAGGATGCACAGTCCAAGCGCAACCACGCATATAATCGCCATGCCTCTGGTATCAGCAATCAGCCGCATCACCTCATTCTTACGGTACAGATAAGCATGCTTCTCACCATCCAGCCGGTTCAGATCCTGTTTGATCCGATCCTGATATTCCTCCGCTTCCGTCAGCTTCGCATATCCTTCATCCACCTCATCGAGCATCCGCTCGATCTGCTGATATTTCTCATCGCTGATCCTGTGCGGCCGCTCCATGAAATCAGCCTTACTGTCCTGCAGCTGTGATACCCGTTTCGCACACTCCTTAAGCTGTTCGCTCTCCTCCGGCGGAAGCGCCTCGATCTCCTCCATATCTTTCAGATAGGAAGTTACCATATCGTACTCAAAAGTCAGATTTTCCAGTTCCCTCGTGGCATCTGCCATACGTTCCAGACAGTTTCTGACGTAATCGTTTCGCTGTTCCCTATTGTTATAATCCACCTGATGGACGACTTCCTCATCGTCCCACTCCTCGTCATATAAATCTTCTTCATCTCTTCTGCGAAATCCCGCAATCAGTTTCTTAAGCCAACCCATTTTAATCCTCATTTCTGCGCGCTATAACACATATTCTCTGTATTGTTCTTTCAACCCGGCCGTCAGCCTCTCGATCTCCTGATAATATTGCACCTCGCTGCCTGCCGTACTGCTTCCTTCTTCTTTAAATACCTGCAGGGTAAAAAGCATTCGGTTTTCATCTGTTCCTTCAAACTGCCCCGAAGCCCGCTCCATCTTCCTCTCTACCCGTAAGGATGCGTCGTGGTATTCCGGATGTTCCGCAATATAAGTAATATACTCCTTATCCTCACATCGCATACGGATGGCAGCAAGATATGACTCCAGACTTTCCGAATCCCGATCAGCTTCATATGCCTGCCGGAACCACTCCTCCGCCTGCCGGAACATGAACATCTTAGCACATGCCACTCCCATATTGTGATAGATGCTGCCTCTCAACTTTCTGTCGGTCTCCGGAATCTGTGCGAGCAGACTGTGATATTGTCTGAGCGCCATAAAAAATTTTCTGCTCTGCAGCATGTGATCTGCCTTAGCTTTCCCACGCTCGTAAGGATTTAACCCCTCATTGCTCCTGATCGTCTGCTCCGTCTGCTCTATCACCACAGCCGGATACAGACCTACATACTCCAATATTGTTCCCGCAAAAGCAGAGACAGAACCATTTTGATTCATCAGGGAGTAAAGTGTGTGTGCCAGCTGGCTTAATCCGCACTGCTCATCCAGCCATTGTATCAGATCCCGCCGCATCACATCCCGATCCAGCAATTCCGCTTTCTCCACAAACAGATAACACAATTCCTCCACCGAATATAGGTTTACATAAAACTTTTCCATAAAGTAGGGGCTGTCGCTGTATACACCCGTCCCAAGAATTATCCGACCCATACCGTATTCCATATCCTCCGTACTTCAACATCTCTTCCGTATACGCCGTGAAATTTCTTCACACTAAACTACGTTGAAAGATTCCTCCCACACTTGCCCGCTTGTCGGGAAGAGTTCTCCGAACCCCATGTCGGTCACCTTGATCTGTACCGTCTCCGGAGCGCTCATTGCCATTTCCATACGGTATCTTGTATAAGGAGCGCCTTTATTCCCTCCGTTTAACGGTATTATCCTCGTCTCTATATCCTTGCCGGTCAGCGGAGTAACCACAAGTTCCAGTTCTCTCTCTCCCTCCAGCAGAAACTCACACTCTTTTTGCACCTCATACCAGTTCTCCCCTGCATCCAGAAGCGCATAGTAAGATTCTCTGCCCTGTCGCAGAACATTCATGCCGATATTGGATTTTAGTTTGTCCTTTCCTAAGAACACATGCCTGCTTCCCACCTCTCCCGGCTCCAGTTTTTCCTGCAATCCATAGCATGCGCCTCTACTAAAAAGGTTATTTCCGCGAAAAACTCTCCTATTATGGCACAGAAATTGTATGGATTGTTTATCCCACTCTGCCCGAAACCCGTCTCCGAGGAGATATACGGAAGATATGATCCTTCCCTCGCACATTTTACCCAGGATACCGAGAAACCGTTCATCCGCCATGCGATAGGCATCATCCCTGACCGCTTCCTCTTCCGTCTCCTCCGGAATGACCAGTGTCTCATATATCTGTTCCTCGATCAGAACTACAATCGGCGTCGTACGTTTATTGCATTCCATGCGGTAGATCTTGAGACGCACACCGTCATGTTCACACGCCATCGCCTGATAATTCCATAATTCGGGCGGCTGATGCAGCATAAAAGCATAGAAGCTCTCCGTGTGGCTCTGGAAATAAATGTGCGGTGTCCTCAAGCCCAGATTCACTGATGCCTGAGACAGGATCTCCACCATTCTATCATCCAACTCATCCACAGTAAACATGATCGCATCAATCTTCTCCACAGTCGCAATAAAATTCATCAGCGTCATGCTGCGCTTCAGGAATAGTGTGAGAAGCGCCACCGGATCATAGGTCTCTCCATCCAATTCAATTTCATCGCCTTTTCTGGCAAGACCGAGAAGCCCTTCTAACGGAAACATTCCCTCCTCATCCATATTCTTCACGGCATCCTTGCCATAGAACCACTGATTGACTCCCTCTCGTTTACATAACATCGTCGGTATATTATACTGCTTCGTTCCCACAACCGTTGCGATCGTGGTGGCTTCCTCCTGACCGTAGACGCAATAGCTGATCTGAGAATATTTCTCCCCCAGATCATAGCCCACCAGTACACTTCCCTTATGCAGTTTGCCTTCCTCTTTCCGCTCTAAAAACATGAAGCATATCTCCTATATCCAAACGGCTCTGCCGCGGCCGTATACCGAAACGATATCAGCGTATGCAAAATACTGCATCTGTCATATAATCCTGTCTGTAGTATTCCCTAAGCAGGTCATCTACCGTATCGTAATCATGCAGTGTCTTGCCGATCATAATGTCATTGAGTACAGTAAACCGGCTCTCGAAATTATCCTGTCCGATATCGCTCTTATTGATCGTGCCGCTCTTAGTCAGCTGCTCGTTACCGTCCATTTCCTCAGTGATGTAGAACTGCAGTCTCTCACCAAAGAAAAGAATGAATTCCTTAACGCAGATGCCTGCAAACATATTTTTCATCTCTTCCTTGCGATACTCATTCTCCGCGCTGTTCTCACTCTGGATCACGTAATGGATCACAGCCCTGCTGCCGGCTTTGGCCCGATATTCCACCATTGTCTTATCCTGATACGCATCCATCTGCGGGATATACCCCTGATATTCTTTATAAAGCGGCAGTACAATATGCTCATCCACAAGCTCCCGCAGGAAATCACAGCATATCTGCCGCACTACCTCGTCCTGCTCGTCCTTATTCTCCGCATAATATCGCAGGCAGGCGATCTTGCACACCAGATGCAAAGGCACGCCGTCCTGATATAGCTGCAGCACATTCCTGAAGATATACGGTTCCGTAATCTGTTCTCCGATGGCATAGTCATAGCAGCATTGAGACAGAAATGCCGCCATCAGTTCCTCATTGCCGCCACCCTTACTGTAGGTACGGAAGATTTCCATCTTCTCTCCCACATGTGCCCCGGTGTACAACATCTGAACAAGCATCCGCTCGCACAACATATAAGTGTCCAGCCCGAAATCCACCGCTGCCTTCCACACATCCCTCATATCCTTGATACTTCCGGAGAAATACCGCAGCAGATAATTCATTACATTCTCATCATATTTTCCCTTTTTCACCACATACAGGAGCACTCCGGTCATCACCGGATCTTCCTGCGTCTGCTCCTCATCCAGCAGCCGGCTGCACAGCTTTACCAGTGTCTTGGCCTCCACGCCGTACGGTCCGTAACGCCGCACCCATCGATAGGCTTCCTCATACATCCCTCTCGTGATCATATAGCGGATGATCTCCTTACGGTCATGTCTGTTGACATCTTCCGGTGTAAGAAGCGTCAGATACTCGTCCAATTCCCTCATGCGGTCTTTATCATAATAGAACTGCACCAGCATCCTGCGGATCTCGCGCTTCATGCTCTCCTTGATCCGGTCGGAATCGACAAGCCGCGCAAAGAGATCTGCATTGTCCTCCTGTACAGTGAACGTATTCTGATACTCGAAACATGCATAGACTGCATATCCCAAATGATCCCGCACAAACGGAGCGATCATAAGCGCCAGTTTCGCCGGGCTGATCAGCCTGTCCGCCTGATATTCCACACTCACCGTGTACCTGTTGCCTGTCCCGTCCCCCAGAAGGATCTTACAGTCGGAATCGTACACCGGAACCTGTGCAGTGCCCGAAACCACGGGATATACCTCCTCGCTCACTCCGTACGGATACACCAGAATCACTTCCCTGATCTTATCCGAATCTATCTTGATATTCCTCATAAAAAGTAAAGTGGCAAGCTGCCCCGCACTCTCTTCATCGATCATTGGCAGACTGATCATATTGCGATACAGATATGCAAGATCCTTATTAATTCTTCCTCTTCCCAGCTGCTCTGTCACGAAGCGCTCCATGGCGGCAGCATAATTCACATAAATATCCGGTATTTCCTCTCTGTGCCGGTGAACATAGGCATACAGATACGCCGTGATCTCATATTGAAGATCGCTCTGATACGCAAAATACATCAGCACGATCTTGGGCAGCGGACCATCGTATGTAAGCGATATAGACATCATATAATATTCATACAATCTGGTGATCCTGAGATTCTGCTCTACCCCGGCACGATACCACTCAAAATATGCTTCCCCGTAGCGATTGCCCTTGATCAAGAGTGTACAGATCGCATGGAGAATGTCATTGTTCTGCTTCTTCTCATAACATCCCTTAAGAATACGAAAGACACCGTCTGAATATGTCTTCTGTTTCTGCGCCAGATATATGATCTGCATCTCGATCTCGTCCTTCATGAGATCATGTCTGACAGCATAGTACAATACCTGCTGCTCAAACTCCTCCAGTTTCAGGAGCATGGACGGATTCGCACGCAGCAGATTCCACGCTTCAATATAGATAACCGGAGAAGTACAGCGGTTCCGAAACAATTCTTCCAACAGTTCCCATTTGCGGAATGCACTCGTCACATATTCCTCAGACAAATAAAGAAGCAGCCATGCGATCCGCCAGTTCCCCCTGTTGCGCTCGTAGACCTCCGCCACTTCCGCTGCCACATCGTCCACATACTGATCATCCTTGCTGTACAGGGTCGTGAGATACAGATAATAACACCACAACTCCGGAAACTCTTCCCGTCTTGCAAGCACCTGATCCTCCTGCTTTTCGATCATCCACTTCGCTTCATTGCTACGCTCCTCCGTCAACAGAATCTGCGCCTGAAAAAGTTTGATCGTAATATCCCTGTCGTCCAGCTCCGTTAGACGGCTAAGAAGCTTTCCCGTCTCCGCCATCCATGTTTTCGTGCTGATCTTCTTTAATCGGAATGCCTGATAATATTCCATGACCTCCACGGTAAGCCGTCTCTTTTCCCGATGGATTCCCAGTGCTTTCCTTCCGATCCGGTGCAGTACCACAGTAACCGGAACTCTGATCGTCCTGTGTTCCTGTATTAACAAAATGCAGCCATAGTTATTGCCTGCATGCAGTTTCTCATAATCAATATAATAATACACCCTGTATATGTTGCCCAGAAAAGAGGAATCCGTCACGGTGCTCTCTTCCACCCGCAGGAATTCTCCCTCTGTCCCGATCTGCAGATAAGTATAGCCCCAACCGTTTCTGTTGATTACGAGTGCATATCGGGTATTCTCCAGCGGATCCTCTATCTTGATCTCCGTCTCCTCTGGAATATATTCCACGGCTCTCTTTTTGTTGATCTCCTGCAGGAACTCCTCCACATTATGCTCATTCCCACGAACTGCCGATAAGCCCATGTATGCTGCATAATGCTGGCTGTCACTGCCCGTGAACACTTCCTTAAATTCTTCGGAATAAAACAGTTTCACCGCTTCTTCCCAATTGCTTTTCGCCAGATTGGTAAAATGGAACAGATTTCTGATATTGCCCATACTGGAGACAACCACTCTGGGCATAACAGACACGGAAAAAGGCAGATAATATTCTCCCTGATTAGAAATGATGTTGAAGGCTCCCTTCACTTCTTCTCCCTCTTCCATCCCGTGAGCGTCAAACCGATAGTGAATCTCATCCTGACTGCCGCTGAAGGACTGCGTCACACACTCCATGCGCAGATCAGAAGATACCGCATAACCTTCTGTCATACGCCCCACCGGACCGTACACCGTAAAGGAACCTTCCGCCGTTTCGTCGGCATGCAGTGATATCTCAATACGAGGACAGGAAAAGTCCAGAGAACCGTTATCAAAATTGAATTTTCCGTTTAGTATCTCTTCTATTACCTGTCTCACGCTTCCGCACTGCCTTTCTACATAGTTATTAAAATTATACCATTTATATAGCAGTCAGCGCAAGGGTGGGCGCATTTTATTTGCGGCCATCGCAACCAGTACCTTTTATTTCCTGCCGCATACCATATTAGGAAGAGACTATTACGAGGTTTTATATGGAAGAGCCCATCTTAAAAAGCATGCAGTCCGAAGGTACGGCACGGGGCAGTCTGCAAATCAACGTTACTGCCGATGTGGGACTGATACCGATCCGGAATGCCAACATAACCATTTCTTATACCGGAGAGCCGAACAGTACACTGGAAACACTGACTACGGATTCCTCCGGTCAGACAGATACCATATCGTTAGACGCACCGCCGCTTGAATACAGCCTGACGCCCAATTCACCTATGCCTTACGCCGAATATACGCTGAACATTACCGCTCCGGGCTATGAACCGGTAACCGTGTCCGGCGTGGAAGTGCTTCCCGATGTGACAGCGGTGCAGAATATCGAGATGACTCCCACCGAAATTGCGCAGGAAGACTCCGAGACGATCACCATACCCGACCACACACTGTACGGGGACTACCCGCCTAAGATTCCCGAAGACGAAATCAAGCCCATGGATGAATCTGGCGAGATCGTCTTAAGCCGCGTTGTCATTCCCGAATATATTATCGTTCATGACGGCGTTCCTTCCGACTCCACTGCGGCCAACTATTATGTACGTTACCGGGATTATATTAAAAATGTGGTTTCATCCGAGATATATGCCACCTGGCCCGAAAGTGCGATCTATGCCAACACCCTTGCCATCATGTCCTTTACACTGAACAGGGTTTATACGGAGTGGTATCGTAACAAAGGCTACAACTTCACCATCACATCCTCCACTGCCTACGATCAGAAATGGATTTATGGCAGGAATATATACTCCAACATTGACAGACTGGTGGATTCCATCTTCGCCAATTATCTCTCCCGCCCCGGCGTGCGCCAGCCCATTTTCACCTCTTACTGCGACGGCAAAAATGTGACATGCAGCGGCTTGAGCCAGTGGGGCTCTAAGTATCTGGGAGACGAAGGCTACACACCCATCGAGATCATCCGCTACTACTACGGAAGCGACATGTATATCAACACCGCTGTGGCCGTCTCAGGCGTACCTTCTTCATGGCCCGGATATAATTTGAACGTAGGCGCTTCCGGCGACAAAGTACTGCAGATCCAGCAACAGCTCAATCGTATTGCTCAGAACTATCCCGCTATTCCGCGTATCACGGCGGACGGTATCTATGGTACTAATACAGCCAATGCGGTCCGCACCTTCCAGCGGGTCTTTAATCTGCCTCAGACCGGTATCGTGGATTATCCCACATGGTATAAGATTTCGGAGATCTATGTGGGCGTGAGCAGGATCGCGGAGCCGGGTTAATGTATTATGACTTTCATCTTAATAAGGGGAAAAGACAGCCGTCAAACTGCCTTTTCCCCTTATTTCAATGGTTTACATAACTTATTTTGTCAACAACATCATAATATCATTACTTCTTGCCACGAACTTTGTCATTGCCTCGGGTTCAAGCGGTGCCTGCTGCAACAGCGCCAGATCATAGAGCTGCTCGCAGATCATCTTCACATTCTCGCCGTCCTGATGTTCTAAGACATACTGCACCAACGGATGATTCGCATTAAGGATCAGCGTCTCGCCTTCCTTGCCGAACATGCCCATGTCCATCCCCTGCATGGAATACATCTTCATCATATCCTGCATTCTGCGGCTTTCCTCAGACAATGTGATCATGGATGAAATCTTCTTGTTTTTCAGTTTCTCGATCTTGATCTTGATGGCATCCTTTTTCAGAACCTTCTTCATCAGCTTAGCGATTTCTTCCGCCTGCTCTTCCATCTCTTTCTCAGCCTTCTTGGAAGTCTTCGCCTTAAATACATCCGTCAGATCCGCATCAATTCTCTGGAACTTGATGCCCTCATTCTTAGCCTCCAGCTGGGACACAAAGGGCTGGTCGATATTGTGTGTCAATACCACAGCATCCATCTTGGCAGCCTTAAACATATTGATATACTGGCTCTGCTGCTTCTCGTCGGTTACATAGTAAATGACTTTCTCTTTCTTCTCTTCCTCGGTTTCCTCATCCTCTGCGGCAGATTCTTCGCTCTCATCTACCACCTCGGCTTCCACTTTTTCACCGTTTTCGTCCACGGCATTGCTGTTTTCTGTCTCCGCCTTATCACCGTCCGCAGCCGTCTCGCTTTCCTCTCCGACTTCGTCCGGATCGATCTTATTGACCTCGAGACACTCCGGCAGCGTCATATAGACACCGTCCAGGTTCTTGAAGAGAATATAATCTGTCATCTTCTCACAGAATTTATCGTCTTTCAGGCATCCGAACTTGATGAAGGGACTGATATCATCCCAATATTTCTCGTACTCCTCTTTCTCGGTCTTGCACATGCCGGACAGCTTATCCGCCACTTTCTTCGTGATATACTCGCTGATCTTCTTTACGAAACCGTCATTCTGCAGTGCGCTTCTGGATACGTTAAGCGGCAGATCCGGACAGTCGATCACACCTTTCAACAAAAGCAGGAACTCAGGAATAACCTCCTTAATATTATCTGCGATAAACACCTGATTGTTATATAATTTGATCGTTCCCTCTATGGACTCGTACTCCATATTGATCTTCGGGAAATAGAGAATACCCTTCATATTAAAAGGATAATCCATATTCAAATGAATCCAGAACAGCGGCTCCTTGTAATCCTGAAATACCTTGCGATAAAACTCCAGATACTCCTCTCTGGTGCACTCGTTCGGATGCTTCGTCCAAAGGGGCTGTGTCTCATTGAGCAGTTCGGGACGCTTCTTAATCTTTAACTTCTGCTCGTCCTCTTCTTTTTCTTTTGCAATCTCCTCTACGACCTCATCCGTATCCAGTTTCTCGTCTACCTTGATGATCTGTGTCTCCGTAGTATTCGCCTTGGACAGATAGATCTCCGTCGGCATGAAGGAACAGTACTTCTTAATCACTTCTTTCGCCTTATACTCGTTACAGAACTCTAAGCAATCCTCGTTGATATGAAGCGTAATCTCCGTGCCGACCTCGGTTCTCGTTCCTTCCTCCATGTCGAACTCCGTGCCGCCATCGCACTCCCAATGAACCGCCTGCGCGCCTTCCTGATAAGACAGCGAGTCGATGTGTACCTCGTCCGCCACCATGAACGCTGAGTAGAATCCCAAACCGAAATGACCGATAATCTGATCCTCATTTGCCTTGTCCTTATACTTCTCGATAAAGTCCGTTGCACCGGAAAAAGCGATCTGGTTGATATACTCCTCCACCTCGGCCGCCGTCATACCGATACCGTTATCTATAAATTTCAGGGTCTTTTCCTCAGGGTTTACGATCACCTGTATTTTTGCCTTATAGTCGTCTGCCAGCGCATACTCGCCCATCATATCCAGTTTCTTTAACTTCGTGATCGCATCACATCCGTTGGATATCAGTTCACGGAAAAAGATATCATGATCTGAATATAACCATTTCTTGATAATCGGGAAAATATTGTCGCTGTTGATTGATAAATTACCATGTTTTGCTGCCATTTTATCACATCCCTTTCTTCATAATCGTACAACCAAAACAAGTCTCTGCTTTCATGCTGCCTTGTAATTACGCAAATCCCTTCACTCGGAATTTATCACCTAGTGCATAGTTTAATACGACCATATTCAGAAGTCAAGAAAAAATTAGCACTCATTCGTAACGAGTGCTAATAATTGTCGTTTTATTCAGCTATAATGCGGTTTCCGGTAATTCTAAACTTTTTCTAAACTTATACTATTTTCCGAAATACTGCGAATACACCTCAAAAAAATCCATCGTCTTAACATTCTCATCGTGAATAAACCCTACACTGTCCCACAACTCTTCATTCAGATTTCTGGTCAGTGTCTCCACATAAGCATCATACTCCTGACCGAACGCCTCCGCCCGTCTCTGATCCACGATCTTGACCTTATTGGCATCCGTCTCATCCTTATCAAAAGTATTGAGACACTTGATGATATGATAGCCAAACTCTGTCTCCACGATATCGCTGATCTCATCCTTACCCAGATTAAAAGCCGCCGTCTCGAATGTCTCTCCCATCTCTCCTTTGCCGAAGGAATAGGTTCCCTTATCGTCTTCGCTGTACTTGCGGATCAGCTCGTCAAAGTCTTCCCCTTCCTTTGCCAGTTCCAGCACTTCGCACGCCTCGCGATAAGCATTTTGCTTCGCCTGCACCGTATACTCTATCTTTTTCCCCGTGCCGTCCAGCGCATAAGTCTTAATGAGAATATGCTGTACCGTGATGGTTCGCGCCTCATCATCACTGATCTCCGGATTAATATCCTTGATCGTGTATTGATACACCTTCTCCGCCAGCGCAAATTCTCTGTACAATTCGCTGATCGTCTTCTCCGACACGTCCATCAGCTCTATCTCGGTACTGTTAAGGGAACTGTAATAAGCGTTCGCCGCATTCTCCGCTTGCGCCTTTTCCTCATCACTTAGCTCTACCTCATACCGCCCGGCCATCAGATTCATGGTTTTGATCTGTGCGATCTGCGCCAGTGCAATATCCTTCACATTCTGCTCCAACGTCACACCATCCACATTGGTATTCCAGATTTCCGTACCATATACACTCTCGTAGCGATTCTGGATATTCGTGAGATATACCATGATCTCCGGCAGTGTACAGGCACTCGTCTCTATCCGGAAAATCTCATCCTTATTAAATCCGGTAGTCAGAACTACCTTGGTGCCGACCCCTTCGCTGTCACCACACCCGCTTAAGGCGCTCAGACATATACCTGCTGCCAGCAGGAGTCCTGCCGGTCTTCTTAATCTGCTTCCTCTCATACATTTCCTATTCTGTAACTGTTCAGTACCTTCACAGTTACGATGCAAAATCCATCCTAAATTGTCTTCGACAATGGGATTTTGCCCGTCGAATCATATTCTTACGGTCTCAGCAGTAAATGCTTCGCGTTGTACTGAATAGTTACTCTATTCTTTCTATATTGTCACATATTTCATATCCGTCTCGCATTGCATATCCGTCCGGGTATTATTTCTTCCATACAACCGAACCACACTGCTCATCATATAATATTGCCCTGCCGGTCATACCACTTCTCTCCGTCGGTCAGTACATAGTCTTCCCCGGTAAGGATCGCTTTAATATAATCTTCTGCCGATGCCAGTCTTCTCCGGAAAGCAACGCCGCCGCCGAACAGCTGTGTGTTATGAATATCTGATCCCGCACTCATGGGCAGCTTATTCGCACAGGCATAGGCTATTGCCCTCGCATCATACTCCGGATGGGCATGCCCCTTACTATGGGAATTAGAATGCGCCGCATTGACTCCTTCCACTCCGTCCACCCACTCGGGATACAGGCGAACCTCGCGAATATAATCTGCCTCTCTGTAAGGATGGGCATGCACCACGAGCCCTCCGGCCTCATGCACAAGCCTGTACTGTTCCTCCACGCCCGCCTCCGGCAGCTGGGGATGCGCTTTCATCCACGCCGTATCTATACCGTATATGAGAAATTCAGTACCGCAGTATCCCGCCTCATAGCCGAAGAAAACATCCAGACCGATCCGGTCTCCCTCCGCTCTGGCGTGTTCATACCCCCGCCCGAAAGCCTCCACCCATTCTTCCCACGGAAGTCCTCTATTTATGGCAGTATTGCCTCCCCAGTTATGATCCGTCACGAAGATGCCGGTATAACCGTACTCCTTACAGGCTCTTGCCATCTCTTCACCCGTACTTCTTGCACAGGCGCTGGCTTCCGACGTATGCAGATGTGTCTCATATAAATAGGGGTAACTTTGTCGTATATCCGTATTCATTTTCCCGTCCTGCCTTCTGTTTTATCGCAAAACCTATTCCGCTGAAAAGGGATTAAATTGCGTGCCGAAAGCATCTCAACCTAATCCCTCTCCCCTCGTATCTTCTATTTCTATTATTTGATCACACGAATCCATCCTTCAGGCGCCTCAATGCGTCCCATCTGTATGCCTGTCAGTGTATCATACAGCTTCTTCGTAATCGGTCCCATCTCGCTCATACCGCTGGGTAATGCGATCTCTTTGCCATGATCTACGATCTTACCTACCGGAGAGATCACTGCCGCAGTACCGCACAGACCGCATTCCGCGAATTCCTTCACTTCCTCAAAAGGAACCGCTCTCTCCTCCACTTCCAATCCGAGATAATCTTTTGCAACCACCATCAGCGAACGTCTCGTAATGGAAGGCAGAATACTGTTAGATTTCGGCGTTACGACCTTATTGTCCTTCGTCACGAACAGGAAGTTAGCGCCGCCTGTCTCCTCCACATAGGTTCTTGTCGCCGCATCGAGATACATATTCTCATCGTACCCCTCTGCATGTGCCGTCATGATAGCATGCAGACTCATGGCATAATTTAAACCTGCCTTGATATGTCCCGTGCCATGCGGCGCCGCGCGGTCGAAGTCACTCACTTTGATCGTTAACGGTTTCACACCGCCTTTGAAGTAAGGTCCCACCGGTGTCGTGAATACTCTGAACTGATATTCTTCCGCCGGTTTTACACCGATCACAGAAGAACTGCCGAACATATACGGACGGATATAAAGAGTCGCGCCAGAACCGTAGGGCGGAACATATGCCTCGTTGGCCGCTACCGTATCAACCACCGCCTGCACGAAACGCTCCTTAGGAAATACCGGCATCTCCAACCTCTTACAACTGTCTTCCATACGCTGTGCATTCAGATCCGGACGAAAAGTCACGATACGGCCGTCCTCCGTCGTATATGCCTTCATTCCCTCAAAGCATGTCTGTGCATACTGTAGTACACCCGCACACTCATTGATGGAAATATTAGCATCAGAGATAAGTGCTCCCTCATCCCATGCGCCATTCTTATAATTAGCTACAAATCTCTTGTCCGTCTCCTGATAACCGAATCCGAGGTTTGCCCAGTCAATATTCTTCTTTTCCATTTTCCTTACTCCTTCTGCCTCGCAGTGCATTGTGATATCCGTTCTCTCACGCCGTATGACCTATATTTTCCTTTACTATATTATACCTTTATCCCCAAAAGTCAAGACACGAATTGTGTCATACCTAAATAGTTGAAAAATAATCGAATTGATTGTGAAGCTTCAAGATTTGATTGTGTTTTGTAAATATTTCTCCGCCACAGGGGATAAACACCATTCCCCTGTATGCGGTTTTCAGAAGCGTCACCCTAACTTTTTACTGTTAGCTGGCTTCCCTGTTTCATAAAATTAAAATGTATCTCTACCGTTGTGTTCCGTCTGCCCTCTGACATATCCTCATGGACGACAATCTCTTTAATGAGCAGATGAAGCATTTCCCTGTCAAGTTCCTTAATGTCGGCATACTGCCTTATCAGTGACAGCCATTTTGAATTGTCCTCCTGTTCTTTTGCCACTCCGTCAAGACGTTCACGCATCATGTCCGCCTTTTTCTGCAAGGCTTCCTGTTCGCCCTGTGCCTTTTCCATCATACGGGTAAAGTTTGTTTCGTTGATCCTGCCCGCTATCCAGTCCTCATAGAGTTTTGAAACAAGCGCATCCAGTTCTGAAAGCCTGCTCTCACTCTCTGAAAGGTTCTCTTTTATGCGCCTGTGTTCTTCCTCACTGTCACACTGGCAGCTTTTACGGAGTTCCTCCATGACCTTTGCTTCGTCTGCAAGGGCAAGTGCCGCACAGGTGCGTATCTGCTCCAATACAATCTGATACAGAGTGTCAAGTTCTAATCTGTGCTGGCTGCAATGCGCCACTCCATAACGGTTATACTTTGCACAGGTCAGTATTCTTGTCTTTGCTTTTGCATTTGCCACACGCTGGTTCATGGTACTTCCACATTCCCCGCATTTGACAAGTCCTGCAAATATCCCGTAATTGCCCCATGCGTCAGGTCTTTTACGCATCTTTACCTTTTCCTGCACAAGATTGTAAGTGTCCATATCCACAAGCGGCTCATGCACGTTCTCTACCTGTATCCATTCTTCCGGCTTCTTATCGCCAAGCCAGCCGACCTTGAAACGGTAGTTTGCTTTCTGTGACGCTATTGTGCCGATATAGACGGGATTGGCTAATATCTGCTTGATTGTGGAAAAGTCCCACATATAGATACCCTTTTCCCCGTACTCCTTTTCCCATTTGGTCACATGGTTGCGCAAGCCTTTCTTCCTGTTCCACCAGCATGGTGCGGGGATTTTTTCATCCTCAAGCCTGCGCCTGATCCAGTTCGTGCCATGCCCTTCGGCTGCCCATCCGAATATCTTCTGCACAATCCAAGCGGTGTCTTTGTCCGGTATCAGGAAATTTTTATCTTCCGGTGACTTCATGTACCCGAACGGTGCAACGCATCCGGTAAACTTGCCCTTTTTCGCCTTGATGACATACGAAGAATGAACCTTTTTTCCGATGTCTTTTGCGTAAATCTCGTTGAAAACGCTGCGGAATGCGATAAGGTCATCATCTTTCCCCGTATCAACGCCGTCCGTCACGCCTATGTAGCGGATATGGTGCTTTGGGAAAAATTCGTCCCTTAACTGCCCCGAATGTGTGCTGTTACGGGTAAGCCTTGACATATCCTTTGTCACTACCACGTCAATTTTACCCTGTTTGCAGTCAGATAACATTCTCTGAAAATCAGGTCTGTCCATGTACAAGCCGGAATACCCGTCATCAGCGTACACCCCGACCACCGTAAGCCTGCGCTCCTGACACCATGTTTCCAGCATATCCCGCTGGTTCTGTATGCTTGCGCTCTCCCCGTCAAGGTTATCGTCCTTTGAAAGCCTGCAATATATGGCAACCCGTAAGCTGCTGTTGTGAAGCTGTTGTAATGCTGCGAAATTAGAATCCATCATGCTGTCCTCCATTTTCCGCAAAACCAACAGTTGTACCGCCAACGTCTGCGCCACTGTTCTTAGTATAATCTATATGTTGTGTTTTGTCAATACTATATGTTGTTTTGTCAATATCATTATTTGGCGCATCAGCTCCGCTGGTATGGTATTTTCTCCGTATCAGTTTCATAAACGCCTGCTGTCCGCTTTGGTTTCCGTCAAAAACCGCTTTTACTGTAATATTTGCTTTTGTACTGGTGCAATTACCTGTCACATTATCCATATTTTTAATCCTTTCTTTTTCTGTAATTGCCCTGACGCTGTACAAGGATACGGACTTATTGACGCTGCCATATCCACAAGTTACTGTCAAAATGACATAAAAAAACAGAGAAACAAATCTGAATCATCAGTTATTTCCCTGTCTCATAGCCATAATATAAGATTTTCTAATCTGCTGTTTACACTGTCTGAAGCCCTGCGAGCTGCTCTACTTCTGTAATACTTAGCCCTGTATCTTCTGCTATTTCCTCAACCGTCTGTTTTCCTCTTTTCAACAGTTTCAATGCTGTCTGCCTTTTTGTTTCATTTTCTGCTTCGTTTTTTAATCTTCTTGCACTTGTTTCAATCAATGCTCCGCCCATAATATCACCTACACCTTTCTGCACATTCTCATATTTCTGTGCAATCTCTTTAATCACATCACCGGAAAGCTCTATGATTGTCCGCTTATCAAACGCACCAATCACTCCCTGCTGCTCCAGTCCGTCAAGCCTTTCTAAAATTTCCTGATATTCTGCCTTTAATTCCGCCAGTTTCTGCTCATTACTATTATACTCTGGAAAACTGTTCTCATGTGAAAAAATGTAAAACGGTATCAGCATCAGCAGACGTTTTTCAAAAATATCATCTAGCGAATACTTCTGCACTTTCATAATCGGCACATCATACTGCACCATTCCACCCGGCGTGATGATAACATATTTCATTTTGTCCGGTGTCTTTTTGTATGTCCGAAGATACAGAACCGCCGTATTGGGGAATGTCACTGTCAGAGTTTCCTCTGTAACTTCGCCCTCGTCAAGAGCTATCTGTGCATCGTACTCAAAAAGCCTTATTGTAATTCTCCCATCCGGTAAGCTGCTTTCACATTCAATATGATATTTCTTTGGTGTCTTTCCAAAAACTGTAAAATTTGTATCCGTAATGCGTTCTTTATCTGCTTCGTCCTGCTGGTCTATAAAATGCTCATTGGGAAAAAACTGTATTTCTTCTTCCCCTGTATATGTTTCCCCGAAAATCTCATTGATTACGGGGATAATCAGTTTCCGGCAGTCATTTAAGATTGTACGGAACGCCCCGTCATATATATTTGCCATATATTAACCCTTTCTTTTTTGTGGTTTTATCATACCATTTTTTCATTGCAAATTCAAGAAGCGTACAGCATTTCACACTGTTTCATGCCTTTAAAATGCCTGAAGCATTCTCCATATTTGCCCTGCCCCTGCCTGTCCGGTAATTCTTCCCTGAAAAGACAATTGGAACGCATCTCTCCATGATCCGATCATAAATGCGCCCATGTTCCAAATCTGCCGGATTCTGTAATTCTTCCAATGACAGGTTTGTTGTGATAATGAACGGTTTACCGCTTTTATAACGCTCATCAATGACAAGGTAGACCGTTTCCAGCACATAAGGAGTGTCACATTCCACGCCTAAATCGTCAATGATAAGGAGCTGGTAGCGGTTCAGGCTTTTCAGGTACGCATTCTTCTCTCCGCTGTATATCTCTCCAAGCGCATTTAACAGTTTCGGGAAACTTGTCATCAGCACAGGGATATTCTTCTCCATGAGCGCATTAGCGATACAGCCAGCAAGGAATGTCTTTCCGGTTCCCACATTAACTGCATCTGAAACGAGGGCAGGATTGGTGGGGAACGACAGTGTATCATTAAATGCAAAAAAGCGCTCATTGGTTTTCTTCCAATAAACGCTTTCCCGCCTTAATTTTAAATTCATTTTATTACTAAACTATCTTTGTTAATGACTTACTTGGAAACTTAACGTCAGTTGATGTAAACGTATCATCCGTTGAAACATGGATGTGCCCGCTGCTGTCAATGGCATACTCATTGCCATAAATGGAAAATGTGTCCCCCTCTTTATAACCGCTCCCTATCCAATTTATGTTATTCCATCGCTCAATGTTCTTATCCACATTTATCACGTTACCGGATTCCTGCAGGATATAGGTATGCTTCCCGGCGCCTGCATCTATGGAAAAGAAGCCCGGCTTAATTCCAACTTTCTCACAGGTCGATAAAACTTCCTTCCTACTGTATAATTCATCCCACAAACTACTTCCCTGCGCCAGATGCGTCAAAATATCCCCTGCCTTTCCCATTTCCCATCTGGAGCTTGTTTCTCCCCGATTCGTATTCTCTGTTAACAGAGATTCTGACACTGCCCATCCTACATAACCGTTATTAACAGCCCAGGGATACCGTCTGCCGTCAGACGCTGTCCATACGTAATAGCTTTTATTATTCAGAACCAGGGAATTGTTTACAGCATGAATGCCTGACAGAGTGCTTGTGTTGATCTTCGGCACTGCATAATTTGGCACTATCTGTCTGCTTCCGTTATAATCAAAACACATAACGCCATAATCCTTAAACTCAGGATTATATCCACAGGAAACATTCGTCCCAAAATTAATCGCATCCAGAATAGCGCTTGGATTATTATAGTTTGCAAAATAAAAGGATAATTCACTTGCAGATACATTTGCACTTTTGTCTATCTATGCCGCTATGGATTTCTTTGATATGCTCCGGGCTCGCTTAGGAATGCTTTGGAGAT
>JAAUZY010000058.1 GCA_014804355.1 Lachnospiraceae bacterium | reverse complement strand
AGTTACCGCTCCTGATACATTTTCATAAAAAAATCTATGCCTAATTACATAATAGGCTCGAAATATATCACCAACATTTACTCCGGCGACGGAAAGTCTTTCACTGCTTCTGAAACATCGGTGCCGGCTCCGATCTTCGCGAGAAGCTGCCACCACGCGGTACGTGCCTCAGACCATTCGGGAGTAATCTGATAATAGTCACCCATATATGGCATAAAAATGCTGTATTCCGTCATAAGCATATCATTCTCATATATATTACCCATATCCCGCACCGGCCAGTAGGAAGAGGCCCTCACTGCCCTGATGTACGGAACATCATTTTCTGTCATATAGCGGATAAAGGTTTTGGCTGCCGCGATCCGTTCTTCGCTGCCATTGTCAAAAATACCAAAACCCCAGATACCACCTTGAAGCTTGGGTGTATCTTCACTGGTCGGAAAAGCCATCGGAAAAACTTCAAAATCCAGCTCCGGATGGTTGATGGTCTGCTGCACTTCCATGGACACATTCCAACAAAAACACATGGCAGTTTCTTTTTTGCAGAACAGATCAATTGCATCTGAAGAGGTATAAGAAGGTTCAATGGTGATACCCTCTAAATCATAAAGAAGCTGTAGAGCTTTCTTATTTTCTGCACTGTCAACTGTATAAAATGTATGTTCAGCATCGGTAAACGAGCCGCCATACAGATTGTTCACCAAGGCGCGCGTTCCCTGATCGCCGCTTTGATTTTTACAGTATATAACACCCGCATTTCTATTCTGCCCTTGGGCAGCTCCATAAGCATTCAAAGTCTGAACCGCTTCGATAAAATCTTCGGTTGACCATGTGTGTGTTTCTTCATCAATGTACTGAAGGGCTCCTGCCTCTTTAAACATATCATAATTGATAGCCATACAGTGTGCTGACATACAGATCGGAAATACATAATACTCTCCGTTTCTGTGATGACAGGCTTCTCTTACATTTTCATATATTGCATCGGCTGTATCAGATTCCCACAGTTCGGACAGATCAATCATCCATCCATTTTCACCCCAGCCTGCCACAAGGCGCTCCGGTCCTTCCAGAACCAGATCCGGCATACATCCGTCTGCAGCTGCCTGATTAACTCTTTCATCTCCGTTATCGTAATTCAGATATTCCACAGTAACATGGATGTCAGGATATGCCTTATGAAAATCCGCTAACATACTGCCTACCGCCGTAGGATTTCCCCAGTTTCCTATCGGAAAAGTCCATAAGGTCAATTCCTTATCTTCCATGCTGCCGCTATCAATCTCCGATTCGGTATCCGTTTTTGTACCGCCGCAGGAAGACAAAAGAACAGCAGACAGCAGGACGCTTATCAAAGCATTTATTTTTTTCATAGCAAAATATCTCTTTTCATTCATATTAATTACCATTTAATACCCATGCCTTTCTCACAGCCCACGAATTTGTAAGCCGAGACGCTAACAGCGTCGGCACAAATTTGCGATTGAAAAATCTCTGATTTTTCAATCTATTCTCAATGAATATACTGACCTAACAGTGATAACAGCTCCGGTGCTTCTAAAGGTTTTGCCATATGGGCATTCATACCGCTATCAAGACATTTTTGCTTATCATCATCAAATGCATCTGCACTGGCTGCAATAATCGGAATAGTCTGTGCATCTTCCCGTTTCAGCTTACGTATTGCCTCCGCCGCTTCAAAACCTGTCATAACAGGCATCCGAAGATCCATTAATATGGCATCATACCATCCCGGAGCAGACCGGTCAAACAGTTCCACACAGATCTGCCCGTTTTCCGCCCACTCCGTTTCCATTCCAAATTCGCGAAGTATTTCATTTGCAATTTCCCAATTCAAGTCGTTATCTTCCGCTACAAGTATGCGTCTGCCCTCTAATCCATCGCCGGATTGCTCTTTCTGTTCCTGCTGCACATCTTCCACTTCTATGAACCGCCGCAGGCCATAATAAAGACTGGAACGGAACAGGGGTTTTGAAATAAAACCACAAATATTGGCACTCTCGGTTTTTACCTCCACTTCATCCCATTCACCGTCCGTGATAATTATGATGGGCAGATCCTTTCCGAAATGGCCGGCCAGCTCCTCGGCATCCTCGATCCAATCCTGCTCCTCTATATCCCAATCCAGTAAAATCATGTGATAGTTCTCATTTACACCACTGCGCTCTTCCATCAAACGGAAAGCCTGTTTGATATCTGTTGCTGTCTGTGCATTAAGCCCGATGGATTCTAATGATGCAACGGCGAGATTGCCTGCCTTTTCATCGTCATCAATAACCAGGACATTCTGCTTCGGCAAAAGCAGCTCTTTCTCCTGGTGCACTGTTTTTTCCATATCCAGAATAATTTGAAAATGACTTCCTTTTCCCTGCTCACTTTCTACGGTAATTGTACCCTCCATTGCGTCTACAATATGCTTTGTAATGGTCAGGCCCATTCCGGCGCCGGCTTCTTTATCCACACGGGCGTTGTCCTCTCTGGCAAACGCGTCAAATACTTTATCTTGAAATTCTACAGACATACCGATGCCGTCATCCCTGACATGCAAATGGGAACGGATATAATCATTCCCTTTCGGAGAAGCCTCTTCATACAGGTCAAGCTCAATAGTGCCGCCTTCCGGGGTAAACTTAACCGCATTTCCGATAATGTTCAAAAGAATCTGGCTCAAGCGGACTCTGTCCGAACACACATTTTCATGATAGATATCATGTATATAAATATTGAAATTCTGTTTTTTCTCCTGTATCTGCGGCTGGATGATTGTCTCAATATTCTGCATAATATCACGAATACAAAGCGGCTCCATGTTTAATGCCAGCTTCCCGTTCTCTATTTTAGACATATCCAGCATATCGTTGATCAAGCCCAGTAAGTGTCGGCTGGATATATGTATCTTTTTCAAGCAGGAACGCACCCGGGGCGGATTATCCAGACTGCCAATGGCGATCGATGTCATGCCCATAATGCCGTTCATTGGTGTGCGGATATCATGGCTCATATTGGAGAGGAATTCATTTTTCACCTTGTTAGAGCGCTCCGCTGACAGCATTGCCTGCTCCGCTGTTGCCCTTGCTTCCTCCAATGCCCTCATATGCATTTTGGTCAGACGGTAGTATCCCAGAAAGACAAGAAGCAGTGCGCAGATAATTAGAATGCCGCCGCCAACGGAAACATAGCCCCATTTTCTCTGAAGAAGATTTACCGTCTCATTCAGCGTATTATGAGAAATTTTCAAAAGCAGACACCACTCTGAATTGGGAAGACTGGCACAATAGACATTCCAGGATTCGCCCGAAATCAGAACTTCACTGGTATAATCCCTGCCATCCTCCATCGCGTCACGAAGTTCTTCTGCATACCGGGCCGGTTCTTTTCCGTTGCAGGTTTCATAAAGTCTTTCAACCCGATCAAAATAATTGTTTTCCTCTACGGCATGGTTATTCAAAACATAACTGCCGTCCTTGCGAATAATCGAATATTCCATGATACTGCCTTGAATATTGGTTTCCAATCTATCACTGAGATACTGGCTGGGCATTCCCGCAACCAGCGCAATGCTCGTATTGCCGTCACCCACGGGATAAACAGCCGGTACACCCATTAAAACAACGGGAGTTCCCGCTGCATCTTTTCCTGCACAGACATTATACCTGCCCCCTTGAACAGAGCGGTGAAGATCCTCCGGAACATCTGCCGTCACTTGGGAACCGTAGATCATATGAAAGTTTCCGTCCTCCGTATAAAGAGCCAGATATTCAAAGCCTACGGAACGTGCATTATAGCTCAACCCTATGCGCATGGCGCTTTCTCCAGTAACGCGTCCGGGCGGAACGGAATCTACAAGCGATTCTACCTGTGACAGACGAAGCTCGATGGTAGTTCCGAAATGGGACGATACCTGCTCGCTGATTCCTGACATGTAAAAAATACCCAGCTGCCTGATGGCATCTTCTCCCATAAAATTCACGCAGATGGCCTGAATGATAAGTATAAATATGCAGAAAAGCGATACAAGAACAATGGCTATATTCAGAAAACGTGTTGTTCTTTTTTCCATGATTTATATCTCCAAAAAAAGTAATGATTAAAGCGTCTGTTAATATTCTGATTCATGCAGATAAAGTAATATGTATCTATTATAGTACATCATAAATTTACTTTCAAGGAATCTTGAATATGGTTGACAGCTTCACTTGAGTGTTTTGAAACAAAGGAAAAGCCCATATACTTATTTTTACATAAATACATGGACCCTCATTTGACCTGATGTTGTAATTTGCACCTATAGATATTTATGAAAAAATATCATCCGAATCCTTTACTGTCTATTCGATACGATCCGTATTTCCTTTCTGCCCTTTTTAAAGGTAACATCCCGATACCCGGAATGCAGTTCCTCCCGCACACCGTTTATGATAATAACACATCCCGCATTGGCAGTTCCGGTGACAACAACTTTTCCCTCCGCAGAACGCCGATTGATATCGATCAACTGCTCCCGCTTCGTAGTAATCTCCTTTAATTTCAGCTGATAGTTGATCTTTCTGCGCATCTGCTCCGCTTTTTCCTGATTCCGCTCAGGGGTCATAGGTTGTGTCCTTAGCTGCCATGCAATAAGATCCAGAACCTTCTCGGCCTCCTCCATGTTATTCTGATATTCTTCTATCAGACGATCGATCTCCCCCATTTTTTGTTTGAATTCACAATCCAAACCGATAACCAGCAGCGTTGATACCCCGGCACGGTTTCCGATGGAAGCAGCCGAAATCTGCTCCACCGCCGTAACAGTACCGCCGATGATATTGCCCCGGCTGCCGGCGATCACCACGCTCTGTCCCGCTTCCACTTCACAATTCATCAAGGCTCCCGTGTTGATTTCATTTCCGGCATAGACTTGCGTCTGCTCTAAAAAACGTGCCATAACATTACCGCCTGCACGAATGATGCCATTACCCGAACCCTGCATTCCGTTCTTTAAGATAACATCCTTTCCGGCAAAAAGACTCGCTGTTTCCACATGTCCGTTCACGGTGATGTTTCCGGTTGTTTTCACGGTAACACCGGCAAATACGTTGCCCTGTATCAGCACATCCCCATGAAAATCCACATTCCCGGTAGCGGCATCCAGATTACCTTTAACCACATAGATCGGTGTTACGGTCAGACGCCCTCCCGACACCGTGACATTGCCCTCAGTGCCGGCATAATACTTACTGCCGCTTTCATCCGGCTCGCAACGTTTACACTGTAGCGGCGCTAATTCCTTTCCTTCATAAGCTTCAATGGTATTCCCCAGAACATCCCTGCCGGTTACATACGGCACTGCCGGATGATAGGTGACGAGGAGTTGTCCTTCTGTCACAAGCTCTATCTTACCCAGTACATTATAGTCTACCGTGCCATCCGGCAGAATAATCGGCTTCGATGCAGGATGCGGATTAAAATGATATTCAAAATAGCCGTCGCGGCCGTCCTTTGCGACAGTACCGGTTGCAACGACGGTCTCCTCATAATTCTTCTTCCCCTGCGCAAGTTCGCTAAGTGTTTTTTCTCTGATGCCAAAGACAATTCCGTTCTCCCTTAACAGACCATTAAGCTCCTCTATCGAAAAGCCGCGATACAAAGTGAGCAGAACCTCCATTCGTGTACCATTGATGCGCAAGAGATAATCCGGACCGTTTATAACGATCGAATCCTCCTGAACCATTTTCTCATTAGAATCACCTTGCAACGTTTCCTCCTCCGAAGTGCGCTGCTCGTTGTTACCTTCGGAAATGTATCGTTCCTCCGGCGAAAGAAACATGGTTTTCTCCAACTCGTCGTTCTCAGAAGATGTCTGTTCTGTCTCCGCAATCTGAACCTTTTCCGTATGATCAATCTGTTCTTTCTTCTTTTTCTTTCCTGCCTGACTAAAAAACCCCATATTCAATCTCTCCCGCCAATGACTCCCGCACTCCGCGTATTAACTCTTCGGCTAATCTGTGTTATATTAACATTTTATCCGAAACAAACAAAAGGTGCAACCCTAAGAAAATATCGCAAAAAAACACCCCGCGTGCATCTGCCACGAGGTGTTTCCTTTCATTTATTTACCACGACCGGTCAAAAACAAGCGTATCCAGACCAAAGCGTGAGAAAATCAGGCTTTCGACCTGATCTACTCCTGCTATCATCCCGGCTAAGGAATTTATCCTGTCTTTAGCGCAATCAACTCTGTTATGTACTCTTTTTCCTCAAACCATTCCGTCCGGATTGGTTCACCCCACTTTCTCAAAAGTTCTTCGTAAGAATCATTGGCACAGTCAGCTTTCTCCGGCTCACCATAATACCAGAAAAAAGTCCCTACATCCTTATTGGTGCCTTTATATGTCCATGTCGTCCAGCTGATACCATATTCGTTGCAGATGCCCAGCCCAGCCATATTCTGGAACTCTCCCACATACGCCGCCACATCATATTCTTTTGCTTTAACAGCTAAATCCGCCGCCCATGTCCTGAATCCATCCTCATCATCATACAGATGAAGCTGATACATCATATTTGTCCAGCCCATCTGTGCCGGGTCCGGCAGATTAGACACACGCCAGATTCCCTCTACCGTTATGACATGATTCGTGTCAACGGTCCGTATCGCTTTCACCATCCTGTCATACACTTCATTGCTAAGCTCCCACGACGTACTTTCCCATGGATCATAGCTGTTTATCCCTTCATATCCGCCGTTATTCTGCGGTTCATTCATGATATCGTATGCAGCAACCGTTGCATTATCACAATATCTCTCTGCAAGCGCCACCCACAGCGTCTCCATAGTCTGCTGACATTGTTCATCTGTATACAGCCTGTTCTCACAGAGCGTCCCACAGCAATGATCCATACTCTGCCCTCCGGGACAACCATGCATATCCAGAATGACATACATGTCATATTTCTCAGCCATATCGATAATCCAGTCCAACCGCTTCACTCCCGGATTATCATCCAAATCCTCTGTGATCCATGTTCCCTGCTCATCCTTCATGAAATTGCGATACCAAAACGGCACCCTCACAACATTACATCCCAGATTTGCTATATTTTCAATATCCGCTTCCGTTATCCAGTTATCCTGATAGGTATCCAGCAGTTTCTGCACTTCCTCATCGGTAAATCTGCTCTCCAGAAGTTCCAGTGTGTCAAGGTTTGCCCATTTCCTGTCCTCACCGTTGACAGGACACATCCAGCTTTCCTGTATCATCCAGCCGCCAAGGTTCACACCTTGTAATACTACGGACTCACCCTTGCCGTCCACAAGCTGTCCGTCACTCACTTTCAAAAATTTCTTATTTTGATTTCCTATACCGCAGCCGCTCACCATCAATGCTGTCATTACCATCAGTATTCCCACTCTCTTGATTTTCTTTAAATCGATACGCATAGCTTACTCCCAACAGCAAGTCATAATGGAGTGTTTTCCGATCTCCATTTTACCGCTGTTTTTCCCATCTGCATTCAACACAAATGCAATATCATTTTCCGAACGGTTGAGCAACACCAAGACCTTAGTGCCATCATCATTCTCAAAAGCTGTCGCTTCTATATCAGGAGAATACTTTGACACCAGGATCCTCTTTGCACCCGGACGGATAAACCGGCTGAAATGTCCGATATAATAATAGGAGAGTTTCACGTTGATTACGTCTGTATCAACATCACACATAATCGGCGCATCGCAGTAATTACCTACATGATTTGGGCCGCCCTGCTTATCAAGTATCAGATTCCAGTCTATAAACCCATTCATACCGGCATTGAAATCCCCTATCATATCATGCGCATACATTTCGGCATGACGTACCTGATTGTCTGTTGCAAAACGTGAATATTCCACACAACCCTCTGTAAAAATCAGTTCTTTGTCCGGATATCTTCTGCGCACCTCCGCCAGAGCCTCAAAATGGTCTCCCGTATACCAGTGGAACGCTATGCCATCGATCGCTTCCCGTGCCCCCTCCACGCCAAAGCTTTCCGCTGTACGTTCCAAAATGATTTCTTTATTATGATCCCACACGTTAATTTTTACATTGGCATGCCCTGCATTGTCCAGTGCAGTCCTCAGATATCTGACGGCATACTCTGCCTCCTCTGCTCCCGTAAAAACACAAGAATCCCAAGTCTGAACTGCCGCCGGCTCATTTTGAACAGTAAGTCTCTGAATCGGAATTCCTTCCTTCTCATAGGCACTGACATATCGCGCAACCATATCTGCCCACATCTGATAATATTCTCTCTTAAGTTTCCCACCATGGTTCATTTCACCGTTAGTCTTCATAAACGCCGGTGGACTCCACGGAGATGCTAAAAAGCAAATATCTTTATCTTTATCCAACGCAGCTTTGATAAACGGAATAATATATTTCTTGTCTCTATCTATGGAAAAACTGTTTAAATCTTTATCCTGTGCCTCTTCTACATAAGCGTAATTTCCCAGTGCGAAATCACAGCTTTGGATATGCAGCCTGCAAAAATTATAATGATTATTGCTGCTCCCGAAATATAAATCCAGAAGCTGCTGCTGTTTTTCATAACTCATCTTGGAATATGTATAAGCGGCAGCCTCCGTAAATGCACCTCCTATACCTAATATCTTCTGATAAGAAACTTCAGGATATACATGCACCTGCTGCATCTCCCCACCACTGCCCTCTACAAATTTAACTTCTGTTTCCTGAAACTGAACATCCTTATCTGAGATATAGCACTTCATAATCAAACCTCCTCCTGATGATAAGTATCTATCATCCTACATCAATTTTATTTT
>JAAUZY010000057.1 GCA_014804355.1 Lachnospiraceae bacterium | reverse complement strand
CTATCCTTAAATATCTTCTCTGTATTATTCATAAACCCTGCCCTTGTTGAAAATATATATTTATAATTGTAGCACAAATTTCCATTATTGGATACCTCTAAGTACTATTTTTCAATTCTCTCAACTGTGTATCAATGGTTGCTTATTCAGCATAGCCTTTTGAGTTTTCCATACCTCATTCATTAGCTCCTTTACTTCTCTTATATCCTCTTCATAAACATTCCCACTCCCATTAATTCTCTTAGCAATCTGATTTAAACAACCACTAATTCTCCCAAGTATTTCGTTGTACTTTTGCAGATACGAATAATCCACATCATACACATATCCATAAATAATCAAAGTCCTTACATAATCTGAAATGCTCCTGCGTTTTGACAATTTCACTTTACAATCCAATACATATTTTTCATCATCACTCAAAAATATTTTCAACTCGTTTTTCCTTGTTCTATAAGATATATTTTTTGCCGTGTTGAATCAATATGCTAAACTTAATGAATATATAGATAGAGATTTTACAGAAGGTCTTGTCTATGAATGGACAGAAAGTTCTACGCAGATACACGACCGCTATTCGGATGAAGAAATCAGAATACCCTGGTCAAAACTATATGAAATCAACAATGTAGACATCATTCTTATTATGATTTATACAGGCTTACGTCCAACAGAATTGTTAGAAATTCTGACAGAAAATGTTCATTTGGAAGAAAAATATATGACAGGCGGCATGAAAACAGACGCAGGAGGAGACCGAATTATCCCATTAAATGATAAAATTATTCCACTTGTTAAGAATCGTTATGATCCAAGTAAAAAATACTTAATTAATAACAAATACGTGAACCATTACGCTTATGGAACTTACGCAAATGGAAATTTTAACACTTGTATGGGCAAACTGAAAATGATGCAGTTTCCCCATGATGACAGACATACCTTTGCTTCGCTTATGGACAATGCCGGAGCAAATGACGTATGCATCAAACTGATTATGGGACACAGCATGAAGGATGATATCACAAAAGAAACCTTCACCCACAAAACAATAAAAGAACTTCTAACCGAAGTCAATAAGATATAAATCATATTTTTAAAACCTTTTAAAACAGTGTGTACCACCTGTATATCACTTGTATACCACGTGTATATAGTGACCTCAAAACAACGTAAATTTTCTTAAATTTATGAATATTCTGACAACTCTTTTATACTATAAATGCATAAAGAAAAGTCCTATAAACACAATGTTTACAGGACTTACCCTCATCATTTATTATCTTAGAAAGTTGTGATTACACAATCCCCTGTGCCTTCATAGCCTCAGCCACCTTCAGGAAGCCCGCAATGTTCGCACCGGCTACGTAATTTCCTTCCATACCATACTTCTTGGATGCCTCATCCAGACTATGGAAGATATTCACCATAATTCCCTGCAGTTTGGAATCAACTTCCTCGAATGTCCATGACAGTCTCTCGGAGTTCTGGCTCATCTCCAGTGCGGAAGTCGCTACACCGCCCGCATTTGATGCCTTACCGGGGCAGAACAGCACTTTATTCTCTAAGAAATACTCAGTAGCTTCCAGCGTAGTAGGCATATTAGCGCCCTCTGCTACTGCGAAGCATCCGTTAGCTACAAGCGCTTTTGCATCATCCAGATCCAGTTCATTCTGTGTTGCACAAGGAAGTGCAATATCACATTTCACTGTCCATACGCCGTGCTCTCCAGCCTTCTTCTCATGATACTCTGCGCTCGGTCTTGCTGCCGCATACTCTGTCAGACGTGCACGTTTTACTTCTTTTACCTCTTTCAGAAGTGCTACATCAATACCTTCGGGATCATAGATCCAGCCTGTGGAATCAGAACATGTAACCGGCTTAGCGCCAAGCTGCTGTGCCTTCTGAATCGCGTAGATCGCTACGTTACCCGCACCGGATACTGCGATGGTCTTGCCTGCGATATCCTTGCCGTTACATTTAAGCATTTCCTCTGTTAAGTATAACAGACCATAGCCTGTTGCCTCGGTTCTTGCAAGAGAACCTCCGTATGTTAAGCCTTTACCTGTCAGAACGCCTTCATAGAGGTTTCGGATTCTCTTATACTGACCGAACATAAAGCCGATCTCACGTCCGCCTACACCGATATCTCCTGCCGGTACATCCGTATCAGCGCCGATATGCTTACAAAGTTCTGTCATAAAGCTCTGGCAGAATGCCATTACTTCTCTGTCTGATTTACCCTTTGGATCAAAGTCGGAACCACCCTTGCCGCCGCCGATGGGAAGACCTGTCAGTGAGTTCTTGAAGATCTGCTCGAAACCAAGGAATTTGATAATACCTAAGTTTACGGAAGGATGGAATCTGAGACCTCCCTTATACGGTCCGATGGCACTGTTGAACTGTACACGGAAACCATTGTTCACCTGAACCTGTCCCTTATCATCTACCCACGGAACACGGAACTGTACGATTCTCTCCGGAACTGTCAGTCTCTCTAATAAAGCATCTTTTCTGTATGCTTCTTCATCTGCTTCGATCACTACACGAAGAGACTCTAAAACCTCTTTTACTGCCTGATGGAATTCCGGCTGCGCGGGATTCTTCGCCACTACTAACTCATAAACCTCATCAACGTATGACATTGTGCATGTCCTCCTTATTAGTTTGTATATAAACAATTTCCACGTATCATTATAGTATGCGGCGGTCAAATCTACAACCCCGATTTAGCATATTAACGCGTAAAAATTTCATGAAATTTTTGTACTGTTTTTTGACATATTGTACAATGATACTTATATGCACAAATACATGTATACAAAACTAAACTGATTTTTACAAAAATTCCTTCAATTTCTCTATATTTTTCTGCTCGAAATCCACCAGCTCCTGAGCCAATTCCACTGTCTCATCCGTCGCCAGACCGTTATGCTTCATCGCCTTCCACATGCTGGTGATCCCTCTGCTGCTCCCCTGTATCATCATTTCGGCCAAATGTTCCCTGCTGACATTAAACGCCGTGTTGGCATGAATACTCCCCTTTAACATCATGTCCGCAATCTGGCTGCCACGATATACTTCTCCCTCATCTCTCAGAATCTGATCCAGCGCTTTATTATGGATCTCGGAATAATGCAGCGACTGTCTGGCTAACTGCAAAGAGAAATCATCATTTCCGATCTTATCAAGAATCGTATCAATCGCAGTCATTCCCATCTCCGTATTTCTCTGCACTTCCCATAATATTTTCGCATCATCATGTTTCAAAATATTCTCCTCCTTCTTTGCTGCGCATATATCCTATAGAATAAAAAAGAGTATGAGACTTCTCTCATACTCTTTATCTTTACCAATATTTACTTCTTTAATCGTTACTCCACATAATCTGACTTCACGTATGCGGTTCTGCCATTGTACTTGATCTTCGTCCAGCCGTCTGCCTGCTTCATGATCACTTCCAGTTTCTCACCCACATATGCAGTTCCCAGTTTCTCACCGCTCTCGCTGGCCGATGCACGAATACGAACATTCTCTTTCACGGTCACCGTTCCGGTCGTCTCTATGTTATCATTACTCGTCTGCGCCTGCTGCTCCGGCTCTTCCTGTGTCTCCTCGGGTTCGGGTGCTTCTGCCTGCTTGGTCTCGGAAGGCTCTAAGTATTCGCTCTTGATGTAAGCTTCTCTGCCTTCATAGCTGATCTTACTCCAGCCGTTTCCTTTTTCTTCCAACAGGGTGAACTCATCCCCCACTGCAGCCTTTCCCAGCTTATCGGCAGTCTCACTGTCCGATGTCCTGATATTTACGACATCCGTCGCTTTGACCTTTGTCACGATAATAGAAGGTTCCTCCGGCTCTGTTTCGGTCTCCGGTGTCTCCTCGGAAGGCTCATCCCCTTCTGCGGGAGGTTCTTCCTCGTCTGCCGGCGTACTGCTGCCTTCGGCACGTGCCAGCGCCTCGCCGACGTTCTTATCGATTTCCGTATTCAAATCCAGAATGAAATCCGCCAGCGTCTCATCCTCGGCAACCATGTCATTAAATGCCGCGGCAACCTTATTATTCAGATCAATCACATCGTCCTGCAAATTTACCTCCCGAATGTAATTGAGCACATTCTCGTCTTCTTCACCGTCCTCGTTGAGATAATACTTTCCGTTCTCATCGGTACAGACATAATATGTGCGCAAGCCCGGGATCGGCTTGTCATAATCAGCGAATTTTACTTCATTATAGACATATGCAATATACGTGCCATCTTTAGGCCCGGTCTTCGTGTAGACTTCCACAGTCGGATATGATTCGATATACTTGCTCGTCTCCTGCGCCTTAAGTATCTCCATAGCGTCCAGATGGTCTATCAGCCCGTCCATGGTATCAGTATCACCCTCCACCATCGCCTCGTAATACGTGTTGAACAGTTCATTAATCTCCGGTACAGCATCCTGTACAAGCGGCACCTCCGGTATGTCGACCGTCGTATCCGACATATCGACATCTTCTGTTGCTTCCGTACTTTCTTCTTCTGCGTTTTTTCTCTTATTTGCATTGATCGCTATGGTAACAGTGACCGCTACACAGATCACCAACATAACAGGCATAATAATCTTGGAATATCTGAACAGCCAATTCTTAAAAGCTTCCAGCTTGGCTTTGATAAAATCCGGTATATTATTATTGGATGTATTCATATACAACAACCTTTCCTAATCTCTGGCCTGCGGCAACATAAACTGCCGCAGACAAGTACAATGCACCCGACAGGACTCGAACCTGCATCAAAGGCGTCGGAGGCCTACGTTTTATCCATTAGACTACGGGTGCCCGCTATCAGAACAAAATTGTTACGATTTTGTTACATCTTGATTATCATACCATAAGCCGGCACCATTGTCCAGTATACTAATTAATTAAACAATAATTTCCTCTATTTCCGCTTTTTTTCTGCTGTAACGATACAGGTGATATGACAGGATCTCCTCCGGCTCCACCTGTGTCGTATTTACTTCTTCCACCATCCGGCGGTAGTAACCGTACTGCTGGTTTTTATCATCCGGCAGAAGCAGCACCTCGTGAACAGAACTGGGCAGAATCAGCAGATCCGACTGTATTTTCTCCGCCAGTTCCCTTATTTTATCCGAATAGAGCATCGCAGAGGCCCCGTACATCTTATCGCGATTGGTCAGTACATACAGCTGCACATTCTCCGTCTCCTCAATCCTGATCCCGGTCGTCTCCTCGATCAGCTTCTGCATCGGAACCAGAATCTCCGGCTTATTGCGCCTCATATTATGCTGTGCAGTCTGAAACAGCACGTCAGCCGTCTGTTTCCACATATCCATGTGACTGTTGTGAATCAGAATGGAGGCTTTGCCTAATACTTTCTCATCCATTCCGTAGTAGAACACCACCGCCAGATCATTCCATCTGAAATGGGGAACGTCATTTAACAGCGTCCTGTTCTTCTCATAGTTGACAATCTTATGAAATATTCTGTCTTTCACACGTGCATATTCTTTGAAGAAATCCACATCCAGATCAATATCACGCACCTGCTCCTCATAAAGCGCCACGATCCCATCCACGACCTTAGGAAGTGCACACCCTTCGCAGTATTGCCGGTAGGGCTCTTCCAGATATATGGTGGGCGATACCCTGTCCGACTCTCTCATCATAATCACTCCTGTCAGACGGATATCATTGTTTTTTACTACATTGATTACTCTGATCTCATAGTCCGCTCCCATTCTGTCCTTAAGCAGACTCACCGTATTTTCTACAAATTCTTTATAATCCATTTCTCCTCTTTTCCCATTCTCTCCGGACATAAAAAATTTGTACATTACACATATCTCACGGGAAATGCTTTCCCTGAAAACTTCCTTTGCACAGGTCTGCGCATCAAAAAGACAATGGGCACTTCTGCTCCCATTGTCTTATAGGCTCTAAAAAACACATTACGTTTCGATTTATACTCTGGAAAGATACTCGCCTGTTCTGGTATCGATCTTGATGACCTCGCCCTGCTCTACAAACAGCGGAACCATAACCTTGGCACCTGTCTCCACGATGGCGGGTTTCGTAGCTCCCGTTGCCGTATCTCCCTTAAATCCCGGCTCTGTATCCGTAATCTCCAGTTCTACGAATAACGGCGGCTCAATCGCAAACACGTTACCGTTATAAGAACAGATCTTTACCATCTCATTCTCTTTCACGAACTTCAGCGCATCACCGACTGCTTCCGCATTCAATGCGATCTGGTCATAAGTCTCTGTATCCATGAAATTGAACAGGTCACCATCCGAATATAAATACTGCATGTCTTTTCTGTCAATACGTGCCTGAGGGCATTTTTCAGTAGGTCTGAAAGTCTTCTCAACCACGCCTCCGTTGATGATGTTCTTCAGTTTCGTTCTCACAAATGCCGCGCCTTTACCGGGCTTTACATGCTGGAACTCGATTATCTGATAAACATTGCCTTCAAACTCAATGGTAATACCGTTTCTGAAATCGCCTGCCGATATCATATAATAATCCTCCTAAATTTTCACAAATATAATTCTTACTTAGTTTATACTATAAAGTTTGTTTTTTCAACCTCTTTCCCAAAAAAAAACCAAAAATCAAAAGTTTTATTCCGCCTGATGTAAGGAAAGAATGTGATCAATCGCCATAAGATAACCGTTCAACCCTTCGCCGTAGATCTGCTTATCGCAGGCAGGTGCCGTCACAGACATCTTGCGGAAGTCCTCCCGCTCCATAATATTGGAGATATGAATCTCCACTTTCGGGATCGTAATACTCGCCAGAGCATCATGAATCGCATAGCTGTAATGAGTGAATGCGCCGGGATTGATCACGATTCCTTCCGTCCCATCAAAATAGGCATCCTGAATTCTGTCGATGATCGCTCCCTCGTGGTTACTCTGGAACACCTCGATCGTACATCCCTCCTTCTGTCCTTTTTCCGCAATCATATTGAGCAGCGCGTCATAATCCTGCGTGCCGTAGATATTTTTCTCCCGAATCCCGAGAAAATTTAAGTTCGGTCCGTTAATCAGAAGTAATTTCATACTAATCCCCCTCCGCTCTGAATTGGTTTACGTTTTCCTCTATCTCACATAAGATCTGCCCGAAGTCTTTATCGTCCACATCAATAATCACGTCCGCGGCCTCCGTATAAGCTCCGTCTCTCTTCGCCAGCAGCGTCCGAATCTTCTCCTGTGGATCCGACCCCTGTAAAAGCGGTCTGGTCGTATCATGCTTCACTCTCTCATAAATCGTCTCCGGACGCGCCCGCAGATAGAAAACCAGCCCCAGCCTGCGAAGAATTGCCCTGTTCTCCTCCCTAAGCGGCAGTCCGCCGCCCACAGATATGATCTGATTATTCATACTGCCTAACATTTTCCGCAGACATGCTGTCTCCCTGTCCCTGAAATACTCTTCACCGTCCGTGGCAAAGATATCCGATATGGCTCTTTTTTCTTCCTTCTCGATCTCCTTATCCGTATCCACCACGGTACGCCGAAGGCGATAGGATAATTTCACTCCCACTGTCGTCTTGCCGCATCCCATAAACCCGATCAAAATAATATTATCCATTGTAAGCTGTATGCTCCCTCATCTGTTGTGTCTTAATCCAATGAGATAAACTGCTCCTTCAGCTTCTCATACACCGCCTGCGCGTCCTCTTCGGACACCTGTACAGCATTCCACAGTTCATAGGCGATAATTCCCTGATATAACAACATTTTTAACCCGTTATATGCGTGACCGCCGTGCTCTTTCACCAGACGCATGAACTTCGTCTCCCACGGGCTGTAGATCAGATCAAATCCCGTGTGGATCTTCTCATAGAAAGCGTCATCCGCGATTACAACATCCTCCGTATGAGGCGCGAGCCCCACGGAAGTCCCCTGGATCGCAAGATATTTACCAGCCGGCAGCCCGTGATAGTCCTCCATCGCCATCGGCAGGATCGCTTCCCGGCCCACCCCGCGATTGACCTCCTCTGCCACTGCCTGCGCTTTATCAAACGTACGGTTTAATATATAGACCTTCTCAGCACCTTTCACCGCACACAAATAGGCCACTGCTCTGGCCGCGCCGCCCGCGCCCAGCAGTACGATCTGCTCCCCCTCGATCCGGATGCCTTCGCTTGTCATGGCGCGATAGAGTCCTTCCATATCTGTATTGTACCCCTTGTAGCCGCCCTCTGTTCTCACCAGCGTATTAACCGCACCGATATTTCGCGCCAGCTCATCTATTTCCTTAAGGGTCTCTATCACATCACTCTTATAGGGCACCGTCACATTCAGTCCAAGCAGATGCAGTGCGTCCGCGCCGCGGACTGCCTCACCCACCCTGCCCGTCTCTACGGGAAAAGGCACATACACCAGATTATGCCCCAGTCTCCCCGCCAGCGTGTTATGTATCATCGGAGACAACGTGTGCTCCACCGGATTGCCGATCAATCCGCATACGTTTGTTTTACCGTCTATCTTCATCTCAATCCTCGTTTCTGCACATCCCTACCGATACCGCCTGTCCAACTTCACATATCGTCCTCTGTCCCGCTTATAAAAAAACAGTACGATCCATTCCAGTCTGCGCTTTAAGATAATCTGTATCTCCTCTTTCGGGTGGATCGGCCTCACCAGCCACGTCCTGATCCCCGCCTTCTTCGCGCCCCACACATCCGTAAAAAGCTGATCTCCCACAAACATCGTAGTTGCAGGCGTGGTACCCATAAGCTCCATCGCCATGATATAATTTTTCGGAGACGGTTTTCCTGCCTTATAGATATAACGGGAGAGCACCTTATCATTAAACATTTTCACCCGAGGCTCTTTATTATTGGACAGAAGAATGCTCTCGAACCCGATCTCCCTAAGCCGGCCAAACAGCGCAATGCTCCTTGCATCCGCCGGCGCGCCGTGAGGTACCAGCGTATTATCTATGTCGAAGATCACACCGCGGTAACCTTCCTGATATAATTGTTCATAATCGATCTCATATGCAGAATCCAGATATTCATCCGGATAAAAACGCTCAAGTAAAGCCATTCGTCCTCCGTTCCGGAGCCCCTGACTGACTGGCTCCTGCCCGATAAATCTTCTCCTATCATAACAAATCCCCTTGCAGGTTTGCAAGGGGTTTCTAATACTCTGAATTTCCGACAAAATATTGATAACTCTGTAAGATCTGGTCTTTCTTCATATCCGAGATCGCTTTCTGCATATCCGGATTCTCCGGGCAGCAATCCATTCCGGTATATTCAAAGGTCATTGCTCACACCGCCTTCCTCAATCATTTGTCCTTTCCTAACTGTTCAGAACCCTGTTCTTTACAATTACTTCCTTTCCTATTATTTATATCGACACACCATCTCCGGCGCTTAACCTCGTCCGGATAACTGTCACAGATTCTTCACAATCCTGTTATATCTTGCCGTGAAGATGATGCGCACGATATTACTCAAAAGCATAAGCAGAATGTCCCAAAGCAGGAAGGAATACGCTCTGCCTGTAAAGGCCGTATACCACTCCGCTCCTTCCCATATCTTATTGCCTAAGAAAAGGAATAAAACAATAAGCAACGCAATCGCCAGAAATATCCATCGAACAATATTGGCAACAGTCATGGGAACACTGGCCTTTGCCACAATCTCTTTTTCCTGTTCTGTCATATCTTCTCCCTGCTTCTTACACTTCTTTATCCAGTACCTTCTTTAATTCGTCCATAAAGGTATTGATATCCTTAAACTCCCGATACACAGAAGCGAACCTTACATAAGCTACCGCCTCTAAGTCTTTCAGCTTGTTCATAACGATCTCGCCGATCACCTGACTCGGGATCTCCTTCTCTTCCATATTGAAGACTTCCGTCTCCACCTCATCCACTAACTGGTTGATCTGCGCCGCGCTGATCGGTCTCTTATGGCATGCACGCAAAACGCCCGCTTCGATCTTCGATCTGTCATAAGTCTCCCTGTTATTGTCCTTCTTAATAATGATGAGCGGAATCGTCTCCACTTTCTCATAAGTCGTAAAACGTTTGTCACATTCGTCGCAGACACGTCTTCTGCGTATGGAATTGTTATCTTCGGCAGGTCTGCTGTCGATTACTCGGGTATTTTCATGACCGCAAAAAGGGCATTTCATCAGGGATATCCTCCTCAGTATCATTATTTTATTTTGAATAACGTGCAGTTCTACTACAACAGTTCATATTAATTATATGTGAAACTTACAATTATGTCAACTATTTTATGGAAACCTATAGAACCTATATACATATATCCACAATAATGATGTCCGGTCCGATCTGTTTGATATCTTTATAGCATATGACATAATTCGTATCACTTCCGCCGAACAGACCGCACCACTTATTCTCCCCCGGAATGATCAGCTTAAAGATCTGCCCGGTGCATTCATCAAACTCAAAGTCGCACACCTTACCCAGTTTCTGACAGTTCTTCAGGTTGATCACTTCTTTTTTCTTCAATTCAGAAAATAACATAGGAACCCCTCCGGGCTTTTTATTATTAAATGCATCTGCCCGCAAAAAGGTTCCTATGACAATACTGATTCTTATTCCACAGATATATACTGTTCCGCGCCGCCTGATATACTCACGGAAGCTCCCTATTCCACGGAGACATATTCGTGGAACACATAGCCCGGTGTACCGTCCTCCAGACGAATCTCATACCACTGCCCGTTCTCTACCGTACCGTAACAGGTATACACTTCACCTTCCCGTACTTTCCCCAGAATCTTCGTGCCGCTGGTGCTCGGCTGATCACGCACATTTACTTCTCTACCCGTCACGATGATCTGGTATGTGCCGCTTCCGTCTCCGTCTGCCGCAGGCTCCTCGTCCGGCTCATCCACTTCCGCCGGCTCCTGCTCTTCTTCCACATCTTCGTCCGCAGCATTGTAATCCTCCGATATTTCCGCATCTTTCCCGTAATTCTTAGGGGCATACTGCTTATACAGATTATATCCGAGCACAGCTACTACAATGAGCAGTACGCAGCCCATGACCACCGTCATGATCGTGATAACATCTACACCTTCCTCATCGTCCTCATCCCAGTCGTCATCGTCTTCCCAATCCTCATCTTCCCAGTCGTCCTCCCGGTAATCGATCCGCTTCTTATTCTTGCGCGGCGGCTCGGGGACGGATGAATGGCTTCCTGACGCGCTCTTTGCGGGCGTACCGTGTCCCGGTGCACCCTTCGATGCGGAAGTGCGTTCCGACGAGCTTCTCGCAGATGTACTCTTAGCTGCGGATGCATGTTCCGCTGCACTTCTCCCTGAGGTACTCTTGCCGGAAGCTGCCCGTTTATCCGTGTCTCTTGATGACGTACTTCTGGCAGAAGACGCGTTCTCCGAACCACTTCGCGACGACGCACTTCTCGTTGCGGAACTTCCCGCCGAAGACGTCCGGCGTGGTTCTCTCTCCGCGTTCCGACCGGCCTTAATCTCTGCCGCCGTCTCCGAAAGAATATTCTGTTCCATCGCATCGATAGAAATATCTTCTTCATCCGCCATCTTGCGCCCGCTGCCGCCCCCTATGAACCGTCCGCACTTATGGCAGAATTTTGTTCCATCACGCAGCACCGCACCGCAGTCGGGGCATCTCATTTCCTTTATCACTCTGGTGCCGCACTTCGGACAAAACTGATCAGTCTCCATCAGTCCGGCACCACATTCCTTACATATCATGCCTGTCTCACCTCGCTATATTTCATGCTGCCTGTCACTTTGGCAATCATAATCATTCATCTTCTAATGTACCAAAAAACTCTCTTTTTGTAAAACAATATACAAAGTTTTTTCCTAAAAATTTCATGAATAATTCCGCCCGATTCGCACATCCTTTATAAAAAGCAATTTAAATGCCGGTGGCTTACAGGAAAGGGTGGGTATTTATATGATACAGGGTAAAGTAGAAATCTGCGGCGTCAATACATCCAAACTGCCGCTCCTTAAGAATGCTGAAAAAGAAGAATTGTTTAAGCGGATCGGAGCCGGTGATGAGGCCGCCCGCAAAGAGTATATTAACGGTAATCTCCGCCTTGTCTTAAGTGTGATCAAGCGATTCCACTCGAGCAATGAAAATGTGGACGATCTGTTCCAGATCGGCTGTATCGGCCTGATCAAGGCAATCGATAATTTTGATTGTTCCCTCAATGTAAAGTTTTCCACTTATGCAGTGCCAATGATTGTGGGAGAGATCCGTCGATATCTGCGTGATGCCAACAGCATACGGGTTTCCCGTTCCCTCAAAGATACCGCCTATAAAGCGATCTACGCCAAGGAACACCTGACACGCGTTAATTCCAAGGAACCCACTGTCACTGAAATCGCCGATGAGATCGGTGTACCCAAAGAAGATATCGTCTACGCATTGGACGCCATCCAGGCTCCCATGAGCCTGTACGAACCCGTCTACACCGACGGCGGTGATACGCTCTATGTGATGGATCAGATCAGCGACAAGAAGAACCGGGAAGAAAACTGGGTGGAACACATCTCCTTAAGTGAAGCCATGAAACGCTTAAGCGATCGGGAATATGAAATCATCACGCTACGCTTCTTCGAGGGCAAGACGCAGATGGAGGTCGCCACCAAGATCGGTATCTCCCAGGCGCAGGTTTCCCGTCTGGAAAAAAACGCCCTGAAAACCATGCGGATGTATCTGACCGCCTGAGAGTCCGCTTCTGCCTTTATCCTATGATTAATAATCCGCCACATCGAAGGTCACAGTGATGTCCTTGCCACCATACAGCTTGAAGTAATTCTGTATGATACGGTCCGTGACCACGCGGATATTCTCTTTCTCCGTTCCCATCAATACCACCAGAAACTGTGAACTGCTGTATCTGGTGCCTACGTCCACGCCCCGCAGTGACTTACAGATCGCCTGCTCCATACACTGCATGGCAATCTCCATACGCTCCAGTTTGATCTCGCTGCCGTCCGACGAAAAGAGCGTAAACAGAAGAAGCTGCGTTTCCTGCCTGCTTCTCTCCGAGAAACGGGTGACAAACTCATAGATATGCGCAAACTCGGCATACTCAACCTGAAATGCCCCGGTACGGCTGTCGCGCGTTTTGATCATATTGATTACCGTCTCCAGATCGTTCTTGGACTGCTCCGGCGTGCGTACCATACCCGTACTCTGGAAGAAACCGTAACGGACATTCTCGTTCTGCTTCACATGATACAGCGCCTTATCAGCCCTCTGGTACAATTCCTCATACTCATAACCGTCGGAACCCGACACACTGATGCCGATGGACAACTGTGTCTCCTTAAGAATGTCCACTTCTTCCTGCTTCTTGGCAAAAGCATCCAGTATCTCATTCACCATGACGATCGCCGCATCCCTGCTGCGCATTCCCTCCGCAAAATAGAGGAACTCGTCTCCGCCGGTTCTGCACACAACACCCTTACTGCACACCTCGCGCAGAACATCCGCGGTCATCTTCAAGGCATAGTCACCTGCCAGATGACCGTGTGTCTGGTTGATCCGTTTGAAATGATCCAGATCAATAATCATAAGGCATCCGCCCGCAACGCGCAGTCCCGCCTCAATCTCATTCACGCCCTTGCGCTTGCTTAAGACACCTGTCAGATAATCCGTAGGCGCATCCAGCACACTCTCACTGCCCATAGCGACGCCATAGATCTTCTCACTGTCAAAGATCGGCGATGCCATCTCGTCTTCGTGCATCCACTTCTTCTCCAGTGCGCCTTCCTTGATCAGCTCAATGAATATATCTACCAGTTCGGGATCCCACTGAGTTCCCTTACCTTTCCTTAATTCCTCCATCACGATATCATCGCTCAATCTTCTCCGATAAACGCGGTTGCTGGTCATGGCATCATAAGAATCCACCAGCCCGATGATCCTTGCCACAAGCGGAATAGACTCTGCCTTAAGCCCTTCCGGATATCCCTTGCCGTCATAGCGCTCATGATGATATTGTGCACCCACGTTGACATTCGGAAACATCTTAAAGTCTTTTAGGATCTCTGCACCCATGATGGTATGCCCTTTGATTAACCGAAACTCCAGATCCGTTAATCGAAAAGGCTTATTAAGCACCGCATCGGGCACACCGATCTTACCGACATCATGCAACATTGCTACATAATATATGTTCTGAATCTCCTCCTCCGACCATCCCAGCCGCTGCGCCATCAGCTCGGAATAAGCCGCCACGCGCATGGAGTGTCCCTTCGTATAATCATCTTTGGCATCCACCGTATTGGCAACCGTCATAATCGCCTGAATGGTGATACGTTCCATCTCTCTTGTTTTCTCATCCAGTCTCCGCTGCAGATCTTTCCGATAGCCATCCAGCTCCAGCGTACTCTTAATACGACTCAGCATGATCTGCGGTTCAAAGGGCTTAGTAATAAAATCATTAGCTCCTACACGGAAACATTCCACTTCCGTCTCGGCGCTGCGATCCGCCGTCAGAAAGATAACCGGAATCTTACTCCACCGCCTGTCTGCCTGCAGCGCACGCATAACCTCATACCCGCCGATCTCCGGCATATTGATATCCAAAAGAATCAGATCCGGAGTATGTCTGTCCAGATACTTATATGCCTGTTTCCCCGAGTTTACGGCAACTACCTTATACATCTCTCCCAACAGATTCTGTGCTGTTGATAATGTCAGCCTGTCATCATCGACAATTAAAATTATCTTCTTCATTCGCCCTCACACATATGTTTGTCCGTACCGCTTCTGATCAAACATCTTCACATTTCAGAATAGTTATTAACCACAAAATGGAACACCTTAAACATATGATATCATCACGGACTCTAAAAATCAATTATCTTTACTCATCTCCTTCTTCAGTCTGCGCATAATTTTCTTTTCCAGCCGTGAAATATAGGATTGTGAAATTCCTAACAATTCGGCAACTTCCTTCTGTGTCAGCTCCTTACCGTCCACGCTGCCCAGTCCAAACCGCAGCCTGATGATTGTCTGTTCCCTCTCCGTCAGCTTCGCAATCGCCTTGATTAACAGCTTGCGCTCCACCTCATTCTCCAGGTCCTTATAGATCACATCCTCATCTGTTCCCAGAATATCTGACAGCAAAAGCTCATTTCCGTCCCAATCCACGTTGAGCGGTTCGTCAATTGACACTTCCATCTTATGCTTGCTGTTCCTTCTCAGGTACATTAATATTTCATTCTCAATACAGCGCGATGCATAGGTCGCCAGCTTAATATTTTTCTCGGGGTTAAACGTATTGATCGATTTGATCAGTCCGATGGTTCCGATGGATATCAGATCCTCCACGCCCACACCCGTATTGTCAAATTTCTTGGCGATGTACACCACCAGTCTCAGATTATGTTCTATCAGAATCGCCTTGGCCTCATCCTCATATTCCGTGCCAAGATCGTTTATGATCGCGTTCTCCCTGTCGCTCTCAAGAGGCGGCGGCAGCACTTCTGTCCCGCCTATGTAATGAATATCTCCCTGCTTCGTCATAAGGAACCTCGAATCCTTATGTATCATCTTAAATTGAACTTTGCCGGGAATTGCCACTTTAAAAACCATTTTCCTTCCTCCTAGTCTTCTAATAGACGGGGGTGAAGTATCATCTGGTAGATACTTTCTTCCGGTATTCCCGTATTACAAACCGCTACAATAACATGTTCTTTTCTGATATGGCGTTCCTCATCTTCTATCAGGATCTCCGACACTTCATAAGCATTCAGCACTCCTCTCTCTCTGCCAATACTCATAAACGGAACCGCATGATACTTCTCCGGCCTGAAACAGGATTCAATCTGCCCTGCCAGTTTCTCACTGATCACACATACCGGCTCTCCGGACACCGGGTCCGTCAGATGATTGCCCGTGTCAAGAAGTGCGCTGACCGAGATATCCCGGCCTGATTCCGGCACGCGGATCACTACCGTTTTCAGACTGTTCTCCTTCTTTCTCCTTAAGAATCCGACTACCTTTAACAGGATAAGATATGACAGATAGCCCGTAATAAGTGTAACCGCAAGGCTCACATTTCCATTTAGAACCGTTCTCAAACGATTCAGAATCCATATCATGGTACTGCCTAAAAAAAAACCACAGCCTGCCATCACAAAGCTAGCGTGAATTAGCTTTCTCTTATGACAGATTTTAAAAGTAACACATAGCATACATATACTGACAGGGACCGCGCTCAAAAGTATCCGGATTCCCACCGTACTAAGCGGCACCGATATCGCCCCGCAGACCATAAATGCTCCGAGCGCCGCTCCCATCAGGATTCGTCCGTGCGTGGCAGTACACTTAAGAATCCGTCCGGCAAGAGATAACAAATACAGATTGCTCGTCATCTGCAGGATAAACACACTGTCAATATATAATTTGTAATACACATCCCACCTCCGTATTTCTGCTTTATTATAAAAAATGTCACGAGAATATTCTGTCATAATCGGGGAGCATTTCCACTATTTTTGCAGACAGATAGCAACAAAAAACCACAGGATATTCTATCTATCCTGTGGTCATTAAATCAACTTTAGATCTGTTATACTATTTACTTCTTAAGAAATCCGGAATCTTTAAGGACTTCTCCTCGACAGAGCTCTTGATATCTGCGGTCTTACCTATGCCGCCGATGGTCTTAAGCTGTGCCGCTCCAGCTTGTCCTGCCACGCCGCCTGCCTGTTTCGCGCCGCCGGCAGCGAAGTTCCCCAGTCCTGCGCCGGGCATCGTCCCAACGGTCTGCTTGCCCTGCAGCGATGTAGGCGTTATGTAGCCGGACTTGAATCCGAGTCCGCTCATCTGCCTTGCCTTCTCTTCGATTCCCGTAGCAATAATCGTGATATTGCATGTATCGTTCATATTGACATCGTACATGGCACCGAAAATAATATTGACATCGTCACCCGTAAGCTCCTGCACATAACTTGCCGCATCATTGGCATCCGCCAGCGAAATATCCCCGGACACATTAATGATTACATGCGTTGCACCGGAAATAGTAGTCTCCAGAAGCGGACTCTCCACAGCCATTTTAACTGCTTCGCTCGCCTTGTCATCGCCCTTGCCCGTACCGATTCCGATATGTGCGATACCCTTGTCCTTCATAACCGTCTGCACATCTGCAAAGTCAAGATTGATTACGGAAGGTACGTTAATCAGATCCGTGATGCCCTGTACCGCCTGCTGCAGCACTTCGTCCGCCTTCTTCAGCGCATCCGGCATGGTCGTCCTTCTATCAACGATTTCCAACAGTTTATCATTCGGTATCACGATCAACGTATCTACATTATCCTTAATCTTATCAATGCCCGCCAAGGCATTGGTCATACGCGCCTTCGCTTCAAAACGGAAGGGTTTGGTCACTACGCCTACCGTCAGGATACCCATATCCTTGGCAAGCTTGGCCACCACAGGCGCCGCACCCGTACCGGTTCCACCGCCCATACCACAGGTAACGAATACCATATCCGCACCCTTAAGCGCCGCCGCCACCTCGTCAGAGCTCTCCTCCGCCGCTTTCTCGCCGATCTCCGGCTTTGCTCCCGCTCCTAAACCTTTCGTCAGTTTCTCGCCGATCTGTAACAGTGTAGGCGCCTTGCACAACTGTAACGCCTGTTTATCCGTATTGATTCCGATAAACTCTACACCGTCTATTTCTTCGTCTATCATTCTATTTACAGCATTATTGCCTGCGCCCCCGACACCGACTACGATGATCTTAGCAGCAGACTCAGCATCATTCGACTTAATCTCAAGCAAGGTGATTCCTCCTTCTGTTTCCCCATAAACTCTCATAGATTATCATATAATTATTTTCCGAAATTCGCAACCCATTTTTTTGCTTTTTTACGAAAACCCCTGCCTAATCCAGCTCGAAACTGTATGATTTCGTATCTTCACTGTATTCACGCATGTTCAGCGTGCCCTCTTTTCCGAGCAAATCGGGAAGAATATATTGCAGTTTCATGATCTTCTCATCAATATACCGATCGTCTCCCAGCGCGACCTTCGCCTCTCCGAACATCAGCGTGACCTGATACGAAGGGTCGAAATAGATTCTGTCTGCGGACATGGAATATCTTTCCAACTGCTGCGTGATATTCAATATCTCATTGAACACTTCCGTTTTCTCCACCGGCAGCGGTTCATGCAGGATCACATGATCAAATGACAGTCCTGTCACCTGAGGAATTCCCTCCGTCTCCTCCGTGGAAGTCTCCACCACGATTCCGTCTTTATCAAAGTACACATAGCGTCCCAGATAAGATACATATCCCGCCAGCGCTTTCTCATATACAATAATACGGATTGTGTCTTTGGCTTCGATCTCCACATCCATCGTCTGGATAAAGGGAATATCTTCCATTCCCTTATCCTTATATTTTAAGGAAAGAAACAACGAGTTACTGCCGAGCCTGCCGCCCATCACCATCTCTATAATCTCTTCGTTGGTATAATGGACGTTCCCTTCCACATACACTGTAGTGACCGTATAATTTTGAATAATATATACATATCCCCCGACCAGAACAAACAGCAGAAGAAGCAGCGTAACGGACAGAATCACCATCCTTTTACTCTTGCTAAAGCGCAGTTTTTCTTTCCGTCCGCCTTTCCTCTTCTCCGTCTCTAAATCGTTGTTTTTGACAAGCCGCAGATTGGGATTGCTCTTCTTTACTTTTCTAACCGTTTTCTTATTCGCCATCCGCAAACCTCATGTCATTTATACACCGCGCTAAGCCAGTTCTATATCCGCCCCTAATTCCCGCAGGCTGAGTACGATATCCTCGTATCCTCTGTCGATATAATGCCGGTTTGTCACGATACAAGTACCTTCCGCCGCCAGAGCCGCCACCACAAGCGCCGCGCCGCCGCGCAGTTCCTCCGCCTGTACAATGGCTCCGTGGAATCTGCTGTTTCCGTCGATATAAGCCGTGCTGCCCTGTACGGTAATGCCGGCTCCCATTTTACACAGCTCCGGCACTATGCGAAAGCGATTCTCAAACACGGTCTCCTCTATGCGCCCATCATGCCCTGACATGGCCATGACCACCATGAAAGGAGACTGCATATCCGTGGGAAATTCCGGATAACATCCCGTTTTTATACTGTGGCATGTACTCTCATGCTCTCTTCCGGTCACCATAATTCCCTCCGGATCATATTCGATTGCCGCTCCCATCAAGGCGGCCGTCTCCAGCACACTTTCCATATGATGCACCGGCGCATTTCTTAAGAAAACACGTCCTCCGGTACACATGCACGCACATAGATACGTTCCCGCCACAATGCGGTCCGCCGGAATACGGTATCTGACCGGATTAAGTCTCTCCACCCCGCGGATAACCAGCCGGTCCGTTCCGCTTCCTTCAATCTGCGCACCCGCGCTGATCAGAAATTCACAAAGCGCCTGTATCTCCGGTTCCCTCGCCGCCGGTTCGATGACTGTTTCTCCTTGTGCCAATACTGCCGCCAGAATCAGATTCTCCGTCACGCCGACACTGACAAAAGGCAGCTGTAGCTCTGTGCCCTTAAGCCTTGCCGCCTCCGCACAAAACCCTGTCCCGGTCTCCTCTATCACAACCCCCATCTTACGAAGCATTCGAAGATGCAGATCAATAGGTCTTGCGCCGATCACGCAGCCCCCGGGATTTTCCATACAGACATATCCCGTTCTGGCAAGCAGCGCACCTAACAGCATGATGGAAGATCGCATCACGCCTACGGAATCCGAAGGCATGTCACACTCTGACAGACTCTCGGTATTCACCCGCACAAGCGCCCCTTCCCGCTCCACCTTGCACCCCAGACTCTTAAGCAGCCGCTGCATATGATAGACATCGGAGATGTCCGGACAATTCTCTATCTCACAAGTACCGCTTATCAGAAGTGTCGCTGCAAGAATCGGCAGCGACGCATTTTTTGACCCTTGTATCGTGGTCTGACCGCTCAGACGTTTACCCCCATAGATACGAATAGCGTCCATATTCTTTTACCTCGAATCTAAAATATGACCTATTCTATCTATATGGTTTTAAAGATAAAAGTTATCTTGTCCCTACAAATCTTTGAGCCTTATGCCCCTTGCCACGCTTAGGACAAGTCCGATCTCTATAAGTAAGAACATCACAGACGAACCGCCGTAACTGATAAAGGGAAGCGATATTCCGGTGTTTGGAATGGTATTGGTCACAACCGCGATATTTAAGATCACCTGAATGGCGATATGTCCCAATACGCCCACCACAAGCAGCGCTCCGAACAGATCCGGCGCATTGTTTGCGATCACCATAAACCGCCAGATTAACATGACAAACATGATAATCACGGCAAATCCGCCGAACAGACCCAGCTCCTCGCAGATAATGGAGAAGATCATATCGTTCTGTGCCTCCGGCAGGAAACCTAATTTCTGCATACTGGCACCCAGCCCTTTGCCCAACACGCCGCCGGAACCGATGGCGTACAGCGCCTGTATGGTCTGAAATCCCTTGCCGCTGGCATAAGCCTCCGGATCAAGCCATGCCAGAATACGCGCACCGCGGAAATCCAGACTGTCGGCCTGAGATGCAGCCATTTGTACAATAGCAAAAACAACTGCCGCCGCACCCGCTGCCGCCGCGAGCCCCAGAAGGATGAACCGTTTGTAATCCGGACAGGAGACAAACAGCATAAGCACTGCAATCCCCACGACGATAATCGCTGAACTCATATTCTGCGTGATTCTCCACAACATGAGCGCAATCGGCATGGGAACAAGAAGAACCATCCAGAACCCCTTACGGTATCGTATCTGTTTTCCCATGGTACAGATCATACTGGCAAGAAACAATATCATGCACAGCTTCGCGACCTCCGCAGGTTGCAGGGAGATCGGTCCTATGTACAGCCATCTCTTGGCTCCGTGTGATTCATGCCCGAACGGAATAATTAACAGAATCAGCACCACCGATACAAGATAACCGATCACCGCAAAACGCTCCCAGAAATGATACGGAATATTTGCCACCACCAGCATGGCGATCAGCCCCAGTATCGTAGCAAACATCTGCTTCTTCAAATAGTATGCCGCGTCATTGTAATCCAGATTGGCCTCATAGGAACTGGTAGAATACACCATGACTAACCCGAATCCCAGTAGGAACAGTACGATGAATAACAGGCTGTAATCCATAAAATTTTCACTATTAGATTGTCTTCTCCTGGAAGAGTTTCTCTGTGCCACCTATTCCGCATCCTCCAATCGATTAACAAGTTCCTTAAAAAGCTTCCCTCTTACTTCATAATTCGGAAACATTCCCCAGCTTGCACACGCAGGTGACAATAACACCGCGTCCCCGCTTTTCGCCTGCCCGACACAGATCTCGAATGCCTCCTCAAACGTATCCGCCAGAATAATATTCTCTACGCCGTGCTTTCTCGCACACTCTGCAATCTTATCCCGCGTCTGCCCGATCAACACCAGACATTTGACTTTATGATCAAAAGCCTCGATCCACTCATCATAGTCGCTTTGTTTATCATAACCGCCGCCGATCAGCACTGTCGGTCTGCTCATTGCTCGGATTCCCTGAATTGCCGCATCCGGATTCGTACCTTTGGAATCATTATAATATTCCACACCACGTTTCGTTGCCACATATTCTATCCTGTGTTCTACTGCCCGGAACTGTCTGACCACGGACAGAATCGTTTCCATGGGCACACCCATCGCCTGGGTAATGGCGATTGCCGCCATCACATTCTCCACGTTGCATATGCCTACCAGATTCATCTCGTGGATATCCATGAGACGCACTACCTCACCGTCCTTCGCCCTGCATATGTCGTCCCCGTCCAGATAGTATCCTTCTTCCAGCTTTCTCGCTGAGGAGAACCATACCACACGCGCGGGACATCTGTCACCGAAGTCTTTCGTGTATGAATTCTCATAGTTGAGCACACAGGTCTCCTCTTTCGTCTGGTTCACGGCAACGGCTTCCTTCGCCGCCGCATAATTCTCCATCGTATGATGCCTGTTCAGATGATCCGGCGTGATGTTGAGAATCGCTGACACTTCCGGCCTGAACTTCTCGATCGTCTCAAGCTGAAAACTGCTGATCTCCGCCACCGTCACGGTATCCTCAGTAGAATCAAGAGCCGTCTGTGTATAAGGATTGCCGATATTACCCACCACATCCACATCGTTACAGTACGCCGCCATGATCTCACCCACCAGCGTAGTCGTAGTCGTCTTGCCGTTCGTGCCTGTGATTCCGATGACACGTCCGCGTCCTATCCTGTAGGCCAGTTCTATCTCGCCCCAGACAGGCGTCCCCCTTGTGTGAAATGCTTCCACAAATGCCGTATCCGTAGGTACGCCGGGGCTTAATACTACCAGACAAACCGCCTCGGCAATCTCTACCGGAAGCTCGCCAAGTACAATCTGCGCCTGCACTCCCTGCGGTAACTTTGCCCTGATCTCCTCCTGTTCCAGCTTATCATTGGCATCAAAGAGAACCGGTTTCGCTCCCACATGACATAAAGCTTCCACCGCGCCGATCCCGCTGATCCCCGAACCGACCACCAGCACCTCTTTCCCCTGCAATTCGTCAACACTCTGTATTTCTTTCATTTTACGCATATCCTCTATATCTTCCATACTCTCTATCATCTATATATTTTTTATATATCCTTATGTTTCTATATCGCAATGTCCCAATCTTTATAGCTCTATCTGCATTTACGCTCTTCTCCATCTATACTGTCTCTATATTTCTGCAAGCCATATTTTATATATGCCTTATATTCACTCCGGCTGTCACACTGTTGTACCGGTACGCAAATTATCCGAAATATATCAGATTCCCATAAGTGCCACCAGACATAGCAGCGCCGTCACAATGGAAAATACAGCCACCACTCTGGTCTCCGCCCAGCCGCAGAGCTCGAAGTGATGATGGATCGGCGCCATCTTGAAAATGCGCTTGCCGCCGCTCATCTTGAAGTAAGTGACCTGTATGATCACAGACAACACTTCGATCATATAGATAAATCCAACAATCACAATAAAAAGAGGCATCTGCATCATATAAGCCGCAGCCGCCACAAAACCGCCCAACGCAAGAGAACCCGTGTCTCCCATAAAAACGCTGGCAGGATATACATTAAATAGCAGAAAGCCGAGAAGTGCTCCAACCACCGCACAGGTAACCGGTTCGATCCCGCTTTCGGTACCGATCGCCACCACACTGAAAAACGTCGCCACAAGCACTGTCACGGAACTTGCCAGACCATCCAGTCCGTCAGTAAAGTTCGTACCGTTAACCGTGCCGATTACGATAAAAAACAAAATCGGAATATTCGCCCACCCGAAATCCAAATATACACCGTCAAGAAAAGGCACCTTCATTTCGAGGGACACATCCGTATAATGCAGCAGATAGAAAGTAAAGACCCCCGTCACCACGATCTGCAGGCAGAATTTCTGCCATGCTCTAAGCCCCATGGAGCGCTTCAATACGACTTTAATGTAATCGTCCAGAAATCCGATCAGACCGAATCCCAGCGTAAGGAACAAAACCGGAATAATCTTCGGATAGTCTTTCACAAAGAAAATCGACGTAACCACCACACTGATCAGAATAAGAATCCCGCCCATAGTCGGTGTACCGTTCTTCTTCAAATGGCTCTCCGGTCCTTCTTCCCTGACCGTCTGCCCGACCTTAAGCCGACGCAGAAAAGGAATCACCACCGGTCCCATCACCACACTGATTGCAAAAGATATCATCACAGCCATCAAAATCGTCGAATTCATAGTTCCTCCGTTATTGCATTAATACCGAGAACAGCCTGCTGTTCCTGCATACATAACTTAGTTATACTTAGGCATTATCCTTTCATGCTTCAATACCGAGAACAGCCCGCTGTTCTCGCAGACATAACTTAGTTATACTTAGGCATTGTATTTTAATGCCTTAGTATAACTTTATGTCTTATTATAGTCCATCTTCTCCAAATATGGAAGAATGTTTTCAAAAAGCTGTCGCACCACCGGCGCGGCGATCTGTCCGCCGTAGTATGTCCCCTGCGGATTATTAATGATCGCAACTGCCAGCACCTGGGGATCGTCTGCCGGAGCAAATCCTAAGAAAGAGGCAATGTATCTGCCGCTTCCTCGTGGCAGGGTCTGACTGGTTGCCGTCTTGCCGCCCACGCGATACCCCTCCACAGCGCCATTTTTGCCGCTTCCCTCCGCTACCACCTGCTCCAGTATGTAGCGCATCGTCTCGGATGTCTCCTCTGACACCACATGATCCCTGATCGGATAGCTGAATACCTGAGAATTGCTTCCGTCGTTGTCCGCCACACGCACACCGAAATGGGGCGTGATCCGCCTGCCGCCGTTAATGATGGAAGAGGCCGTCACCGCAAGCTGGATCGGCGTAATCTGAAAAGACTGCCCGAAGGAGATCGTGGCCAGCTCTACAGGACCGATATTATCTACATTATGCATGATGGTTCCCGCTTCTCCCGGCAGATCAATCCCCGTCCTATCCAGCAGACCGAACTGCTTAAAATACGAATAGTAGCGTTCCACGCCGATCCGCAGTCCGACGGTTATGAAGACGGGGTTGCAGGAATTCATCGTCCCCTGCACGAAATCTTCCGCGCCGTGGCCTCCCACTTTATGGCATCTGATCTTACGGTCTTCCACCATGATAAATCCCGGACAGTTGAAAGTATCCGTAGGCTTAACCGCTCCCGATTCCAGTCCGGCGGCGGCCGTTATGATCTTAAAGGTCGATCCCGGCTCATAAGTATCATTGATACAGCCGTTACGCCACATGCCATTCAGCAGCTCCTGCTTCTTCTCCTCACTTACATTGTCTCCATCCGCCGTATCCGGCAATGTATAAGGATCGTTCAAATTAAATTCCGGCACATTGACCATGGCATAGATCTCGCCGTTTTGCGGATTCATGACGAGAATGGATACACTGTCAGCCTCCTTCGTCTCCATGGTCTGCAGTGCAAGTTGTGTCGCGTAGCTCTGGATATTCATATCCATGCTGATATAGAGATCCTGCCCGCCCACCGGTTCCACTCTCTCTTCTCCTGCCTCGGTGACCTCCACCCCCTTGGCGTCGGTCACCGTTAAGATCGTTCCCGCTTCTCCCTGCAAATATTCCTCATAGATTACTTCCAATCCGATAATGCCCTGATTATCCCCGCCGGTAAACCCCAGGACCTTTGACCCAAGAGAATCATACGGATAATACCGTTTATAATCTTCATCCACCTTGACCCCCGCGAGGTCGTATGCTCTTATGGCATCGCCTACGCTCTTATCCACGTTGCTCTTGATCTTCTCGATCGAGGAATACTTTTCCACCCTTTTACGGACATACTCCTCCGAGAGCCCCAGTTCGTTGCACAGAACTGCAATCACTTCCTCCGCGTCGGTGATCTGGCTATGTATTACTGATATGGTGCACACTGTCTTATTATCCGCCAGCACCTTGCCGCCTGCGTCTATGATCCTTCCTCTGGCAGCCTTGATGCTCCGCTCACGTTCGTGCAGTTCCTTCGCCTTCATCGTATAATATTCCGACCGAAAGACCATCAGATATACCAGTCTCCCCATCAATATCCCAAACACGATCAGGCAGAGAAACATCACCACCACCGTTTTGCTTCTGTGATATGTCTTATGCTGGTACGGTGTCTCATCCATCATACAAGAAAACCTCACAAAAAGGTATTAATATAATTTATTACCGTTTTTATGAGGTTATTCTTAATTTGCTCTATTCTGTTGTTTCCGGCTCTTCCTGTGGGGCTTTTTCCCCTTCTGTCCCGCTCTCCGGATCTTCTTGTGTCTCATCATCCACAAAACTGCCGCCATACACCTGTGTGCCTGTCTCCGGATCATACAGATAACCTGTATCGGGATCTTTCAGATAGCCCGTCTCCGGATCTTTCGGGAAACTTTTCCATCTCTCACGTGCCGCGGCGGCCTCCGGTGTTTCTCCTTCTTCACCGTTTTCTTCCTCTTTCCCGGTCTGCCCGCCGTCCGGATCGATGGGATTGCCTTCCTCATTAAGCTGCCCTTCTTCATCTGCCGGTTCCGGTGTTCTGATCTGGATCTGCAGAGCCTCCAGCTCCTCCCGTTCCGTATCGCTGAGTTCCTCCGTCATGAAAATATTCAGATATGGAAGCACTTCCGTCAGTATTTTCCTGACGATCCTCGTAGCATACTTCGCATCATCCTGAGCAAACACATTAGGCCTGTCCACAACCACATAGATCGCAATCTCCGGATCATCCGCCGGCGCATAACCCATAAAGGACACTACGTACTCTTTATTCTTACGAGGCAGCGTCTCCGCCGTCCCTGTCTTACCGCCGATCATATACCCTGCCGGTCTTGCGGTCTTGCCCGTACCCTTCTCGCCCGTCACAACGGTATTGCAGAATTCTTTAATCGTCTCGCTGGTAGACTGGGAAACCGTCTGTTTCAGCACCCTCGGCTGCACATTCTCCCGTGTGGCACCGTCCGCAGTCGTAATCTTATCCACAACATGAGGCTCATAATAGTAACCGCCGTTGATGAGAGAGCAGAATCCTGTGATCATCTGTATCATAGTCGCGTTAAAACTCTGTCCAAAAGAATTGGTGGCGAGATCCGTAGGTCCGATCGTCTTCTTATTGAACACCATCGTCACTGTCCGCGCCTCACCCGCCAGATCAATATTCGTCTTCAGACCAAAGCCAAACAGATGCTGGTAGTCAACAAAACGATCTTTCCCCAGTGCAAACGCCACATTCATCAGCACCACGTTACAGGACCGCTCAATCCCCTGCTGCACGGTAAGGTATCCGTCTCCAAACGTCTGATGGCAGCTGATATCATGATCTCCCACATGCAGAGATCCCTCACAGTTATAAGACTCTGTACCGGTAATTGCGCCACTCTCAATCGCTGCCGCTACCGTAAAAGGCTTCGCCACAGACCCCGGTTCATAAGTATCCACAATACAGAAATTCTTCCACAGAGCATTTAACTGCAGGTACATGGCCTGATCATTCATGCCATCTATAATCTCCTGTGTTACATACTCTCCCGTGCGCATTCCCTTGTCATCCACAAGCGGCATTCCGATCAGATTCTCCGTATTTCTCGTATCATTCAGATCAAAATCCGGATATCCTGCCATCGACAGCACTCTGCCCGTATTCACCTCCATAATGATACATCCGACGTTCTCCGCTCCGTTGCCCGGCCGATAATTGTCCTTATACTCCTCGTTAAACTCCTTTAAATATTTTTCCACAATGCTCTGGACATTGGCATCGATGGATAACTGTATATTACAGCCGTCCTGTGCCGCTATGGTAGTCCGCTCCAGATTGGAATCATCATTCAGGTAACCGTACTCTCTGCCGTTGATTCCGCTCAATATATCATTATAATACTCTTCCAGCCCGTACGTTCCCCGATTGTCGCTGGTAGTAAATCCGATCACATCACAAGCCAGCGAGCCATTCGGATATTCTCTCTTATACTCGCTCTCAAACCACACGCCCTTAATGTTCGCACCGGCCTCCGGATCCTTCGCCAGCTCCTGAAAAGCGTTCATCTTCTCATATTCCACGCGCCTCGCCATCACATAGTAAGAAGACTCCGGATGACTCGCAATATAGCTTCTCACCTCATTGGTATCAATATTGAAGCAGCGCTTCAACGCATTCAAAGTCGGTTCCAGATTTTCTTCCTTGCGCATCAGGATCTTTGTATCCAATATGACATTGTACACTTTATTGCTGACCGCCAGAATCGTACCGTTGGAGTCCGTGATGTCACCACGTTTAAAAGGTATTGTCGTCGAGTCATACTCCTGCTGCGACAATACCTGTCTCTTGTACTCCTCGCCGTTGTCTCTGGTAATCAGATACAACTGTGCGCTGAGCCCTGCAAAGGCCGCCAGTATTATAAGAAACAACACCAGCAGCTTCTTCTGCATTTTAATTGTAAATCTGTTAATAGAACTTCTCCTGCTTACCTGACTGTCCAAATACTCACCTACTTAGGAACGCTGACCGGTACTACTGTGGAATATCTGCCATCTGCTTGACATAATCATTGTTTTCGCTTTGGAAAGAAATGATCTGTCCCTCTTTTGCATACTGCATACCAAGCTCCTGAAGCGCGATCCTCTTGACCTCTTCTAAGTTTACACTACTTGTTATTCTACTATATTCCTCATCATTTGCAAGCTTTAAATCGTTAAGCTGTTTCTCCAGCGCGGAAATATGCTTCACACTGCTGGTAATATCCGACTGCAGCCCGATGTAATTAACCAGAATAAATCCTGTCACTACAAGCGCTGCACATAAGAATAACACATAGCCCGCGCTCATATGCTTCGCTTTTTCTCTGTTCTTGCGCGCCGTGTTGCTGATCTTCTTCTGCGGCCTTCTCTCGATTTCTTTCGTGACATCTAACTTTCTGACTGCACTGCCCTGTACATAATAGCGATTTCTTCCGTCAGTCATACGGTTTCGGTTTACTGTTCTTTGCGTTGACGCCATGATCTTTCTTTCCCCTTTTATTACTTTCTTTCTGCTTTTCTTCCCCACAGCCTTGCGATATTATTTCTTCTCAAAAACCCTGAGTTTTGCACTTTTTGCTCTCTTATTATTCTCCAATTCTTCCGATGACGGCAGAATCGGTTTTCTGGTGATGACTCTGCCTCTCGACACCTGCCCGCATACACACACCGGAAAATCCGGCGGACACGTACACGGATTCTCATTTTTCTTAAAAGCCGTCTTCACGATCCTGTCTTCCAGCGAATGAAATGTGATGATACAGATTCTTCCGCCCGGATTTAACATATCGATAAGCTCGTCCAACGAATCCCTGAGCACTTCCAGTTCCCGATTGCACTCGATCCGGATCGCCTGAAAAGTTCTCTTGGAAGGATGTCCTCCCGTCGCCCTCATCTTCGCCGGTATCGCCGCCTTGATGATCTCATTAAGCTGCCCTGTTGTCTCTATGGGCGTGTCCGATCTGGCGTTTACAATATGTTTTGCGATATTCTTGGCAAACTGCTCTTCCCCATAATCCCTGATCACGTGATAAAGCTGCATTTCCGTATACTGATTCACGATATCCGCAGCGGTCAGTGACTGCCGCAGATCCATCCGCATGTCCAGTGCCGTATCATATTTATAGGAAAATCCTCTCTCCGCATTATCCAGCTGGAAGGACGATACTCCCAGATCCAGCACGATTCCGTCTGCTTTCTCAATCCCGATCTGCCTAAGCACTGTCCGTGCGTTACGGTAATTGTCGCGAATCAATGTCACCTTCCGCTCAAAAGGTTTAAGCCTTAAACCTGCCGCCTCGATAGCGGCTTCATCCTGATCAATACCGATAAGCCTTCCGTTTTCTCCAAGCTCCCCGGCTACGCGGCAGGCATGCCCGCCACCGCCCAGTGTACCGTCCACATAGACCCCGTCCGGTCTGATCCGTAGATTATCTATCGTTTCCTCTAAAAGAACTGATGTATGTTTAAATTCCATCTCTAACCTCTGTAGCAAAGCACCCGATTCCTGCTGCTCTTATATTCCCAGTCCGAGCTGCGCCATATGCTCTGCGATCTCATCCATATCCTCGTATGTTGCCATACCGTCGAACCGTTCTTTGCTCCAGATCTCTATCCGGCTTGCCACACCGATCAGTACCACATCTTTACTGATCTGTGCGAATTCTCTCAAAATGTTCGGAACAAGGATTCTTCCCTGTTTATCCACTTCTACTTCCGCTGCCCCCGCCAGAAAGAATCTCACGAACTGTCTGGCCTCTTTATTCGTAATGGGCAGAGCTTTCAGCTTCTCTTCGAATGCGCTCCATTCTTCATTGTCATACACAAACAGGCAGCCATCCAGCCCTTTCGTTACCACGAAGGTATCTCCCAGCGCTTCCCTGAATTTCGAAGGGATGATCAGCCTGCCTTTGGTGTCGATTGTGTGATTGTATTCGCCCATAAACATCATCGATCACCTTTGCCCTGCGCATCCATGTATCTTCACGATGGTCATATTGTCTTCCATATGACCGCATGCGCGTCTGTAACATGTAAGTGGCCTGCCACGGAAATTCAGGTCCATTTCGGGGAATTTGTGGTCTATTTTCTCCACTTCATTCCACTTTGTACCACTTTCCACCACTTTTAATCTAATTTTATACTATATAAGGGGATAATGCAAGGAAAAGTTACGTATAATCGGGATTTTTTAATACTGCGGACAAATAAGAAAAAGAACCTTTTGTCGACTCGACTCGAGCCGACGAAAGGTCCTGTCTGTATACGATATTATAATAATTTGTACAAAAAAGCGGCAGAACTTTTCCCGCCGCAATTTTTCACCTTATTTGTGTTCTCCTCTATCATCCTCCTGCTTCTTCTTAACCCCTGCCTGCACCGTCGCAACCGGCGTACTCATACCCCTTGCCAATCGTCTGCGGATCAAAATATCCGCCGCAAGCGACACCACGAAAAGCGTCACTGCCAACACTTGGGATACTGCCAGCGTCGTGTGGGGGATAAAGAGCGTGTCCGTGCGGATTCCCTCGATCCATGCTCTGCCCAGACCATAACCGCCCAGATACAGCAGCCACATCTCGCCCTGGAATTTCTTATGCTGCCTGTATGCCAGCATAATCAGAAGAAGCACCAGATTCCATAGACTCTCGTAGAGGAATGTAGGGTGCACCTGTATATAATTCGTTCCCTCGGTAATATGCCTTGCTATGTTCTCCGAAATATCAACGCTCCTGACGGCCTCCACCGGCAGCCGCATGGCCAGCAGATTCTCCGTGTACTCACCGAATACTTCCCGGTTTGTAAAATTACCCCAGCGGCCGATCACCTGTCCGAGCACCAGCCCGGGAACACAGATATCCGCGAGCTGCAGGAAACTGCATTTCTTCACTTTGCAGTATACCCACAGCGTAGTAAATGCCGCAATCACCGCGCCGTAGATCGCCAGCCCGCCGTTTCGCAGATTCAATATGCTGATCAGGTTGTTCTTATACATATCCCACTGGAAGACCACATAATAGATCCTTGCTCCGATGATGGAAAAAATAATGGCATAAATGGCAAAATCCCAGATCAGATCCGGATCCAGATTCTCTTTCTTCGCCACATGAGCAGCCATCAGTACGCCGCACAAGACGCCGATCCCGATGATCACGCCGTATAGAGCGACCTGAAATCCGAAGATACTGAAACTCTTCGGCACATGATTCAAATAGATTCCAAGATTCGGGAACGCAATGTCCGTTACATTCATTATGTCCTGCACAATAACTCCTTTTTTGCAAATACGAAAACCCGCAGCTGCTCATTGCTATTATACGTTGAACCGAAACAAGATCACATCTCCGTCTTGCACGATATAATCTTTGCCTTCCATACCGACCAAGCCTTTCTCTCTGGCTGCCGCAAGAGAGCCCTGTTCCAGCAAATCCTTATAATTGACCACTTCCGCCTTAATAAATCCTCTCTCGAAATCGGTATGTATCTTACCGGCCGCCTGAGGCGCCTTCGTACCGTTCCTAATGGTCCATGCTCTCGTCTCATCTTCTCCTGCCGTAAGGAAGCTCATCAGACCGAGAATCCGATAGCTCGCCTTAATCAGTTTCTGCAGCCCGGACTCGGACAGCCCCAGATCTTCTAAGAACATCGCTGTCTCTTCCTCATCCAGCTCCGCAATTTCCTGCTCGATCTGCGCACAGATCACGAACACCTCACTGTCGTTTGCTGCAGCAAACTCTTTCACTTTCGCCACCCCCGCATTGGAAGCACCGTCGTCCGACAGATCGTCCTCCGCCACGTTCGCCGCGAAGATCACAGGCTTATAGGTCAACAGATTATAGGACGCAAGAAGCGCCGCCTCGTCTTCATCTTCCGTCTCGAATCCTTTCGCCAGTTTGCCCTCTTCCAGATGCGCCTTGATTCTCTCAAGAAGCGCATACTCTTTGGCAACTGTCTTGTCCATTTTCGCCACCTTGGCGGTCTTGGCGATTCTTCTGTCCAGAATCTCAATATCCGAAAAGATCAATTCCAGATTAATGGTCTCGATATCCCGCAGCGGGTCGATGGTGCCGTCCACGTGTACGATATTGCTGTCCTCGAAACATCTCACTACATGCACGACCGCGTCCACCTCACGGATATTGCTTAAGAACTGGTTGCCCAGTCCTTCTCCCTTAGACGCGCCCTTCACCAGACCGGCGATATCCACAAATTCGATCGTAGCCGGCGTTACTTTTTTCGAGTGATACATATCACCCAGAAGTTTCAGCCTCTCATCCGGCACCGACACGATACCGATGTTCGGATCGATGGTACAGAACGGATAGTTCGCAGATTCCGCGCCTGCTTTGGTCAGTGAATTAAAAAGGGTGCTCTTGCCCACGTTGGGGAGCCCTACGATTCCTAGTTTCATTTTATCTTATTCCTCCATGTTTACTCATTTTCATTCATTTTGTCATATTCGTCCATATTATTTCAAAATCTGAAAAGCCTCAACAGCTATGATAGTATAGCATAGTAAGGCTTAAAAGTAAATCGAAGGATTTTTATATTTCCAATGTATGACTTAGAAAAGCTCAAATCCTTCACAAAGCCACCGCAAAATAAAAACACTAAAATATGACTGCCGGGCGATGGCTTTTTTCTTTTGTCATCGTGCGGCAGATTATTTTATTCCATATTCATTTCTAAATGCCCTGTAAAGTTATTTCCCATAATATCAATATAATTTCCGCCTTCCGGCAATGTTATATGTTATTGTTTCTGAATAACTGTTGCTTGTTTCAAGCAAAATTACCGGATCATCACCGCCGGAAGCCCAAAACTCCTTATCTACCAACCTTTTTTTGTAACGATTTTTTTCTGCTTCTTAACTGTTCTTGCTGGTGAAACATTTTTTGTTGTTATCACAATAACCACAGAAACCAGTAAAACCGTAATCATGCTCAACCCACATAGTCCAACATTCCAGTGAACAGCTTCATCATAGCTTCGGTACTGTATCAGTCCCATACTCGCTGTAATTGGATAGATATTGGCAAGTGTCATATTCCCTGCAGCAAACATTCCCCCATATCCATAAGCAAATGCAATGATCGTACCTATCATATGTCCGCCCACTATGCGAGTAGTTACTGCGATTACCGGCATTACAGCAATATACAGAAACAGGCAGTTCAAAATAATCTGAATAAATGTCTGTAATACTGATGTTAAAGAAAGTCCCGGAAATCCCATTATCAAATTGGCCATGATTGTAAATACGGCACTTACAAATCCTAAAAACAAGGACAACAAAGCACAGACAAATAATTTCCCCCATAATAAATTGCGATAAGAAACAGGAACCGTCATAATACTTTTCAGTGTATCATCCCTTTCTTCCCTTGCTATGATATATCCGGCAAGTAAAGTAATGCACATGGGAAAAATCATTGTAATATTGTTTTTAAGTACTTGCTCCGTAAAATGGGAGAATGTCCAAACAGTACCGTCCAATGCCGTAGTGGAAAACAATGTCAATAAAACGGAAAGCAACATCAGGAAAACGCCCGCCCATATTATATGATATCGTTTCAATTTCCAAATTTCAGTTCTAACTATACGAAGCATATTATTCCCCCCTCTTTTTATACAGATGATCAATGACTATGACTGAAACGACAGCCCAGACACCCAAAATGGCGATTGTCTGAAAGGTTGTGGGTTGCAGATATTCAAGCACTCCCACACTCTTTATCACCCCATGCCTCGCCATATCGCCCGCACTCCAAAGTGTCGTAAGGGGGATTGGCATGAGCCAGCATAAGGCTTTCGGCAATACACCAAAGGAAGATTCTGCTGTCAGACTTAAAACGCTATAAAACACGCATAACAGAACGGAAAAAATATAGGTCTTACTAAAGAAAACAACAAGAACGACCAAAGGCAATGTCCCGGCAGTGATAAAAATCCCCATTTCCAATGCCACAAACAGTTTATAGGCAACCCCGTTTACCTCGGATACCAGACTTCCGCATAAAACCGCAGCCATAGCCGAGACCAGGCTGAAAATAACACCCATAACAAACAGAACAATGATTTTCGCAAAAATCATCTGTGAGCTTGTCACAGGAATTGTGCGCAAATTTTTAAATGTGTTATTATCCCGTTCCATAAAAAACAGCAAAGCAGCTATAACTCCAATAACACACGGCAAAAGCATTTCCACACCATACCCCATAATAAACTGGAAACAGGCGTTAAAAATTTCAACATCATTGTCGAATCTCCCTGCCATTTGCGGTGTTGTCATCATCACTGTAACAGGTATCGGAAATATAAATGCGGAAAGCATAACGAGTAAAATAAGCTTTTTTCGCTTTAATTTAGCAAATTCGCAGATTATCAGTTTAAGCAATCCCTTCACCCCCTGTTACACGCTTGAAGTAATCTTCAAGGGTTTCTTCGCAAGTATAGGCTTGCGACACTTCCAAGCTGTTTTCTACAAATGCAGTAATAATTTTTCCTATTGGTAAATCAAGATTATGCACTTGTATATTGTGATCGTCCTGTATGGTAAATTGGTTTTCATGGAAGATACGTTCTAAAATTCTTGCCGCCTGTGCCGTATCAGAAACAATAAACCGGATATGTTTGCTGCTCTTTGCTTCCAGCTCTGTAAGACTTTCTTCTTCCAGTAATACGCCATGATCGATAATGCCTATATCGTCAGCCAGTAATGCTATCTCGGAGAGGATATGACTGGAAATTAGGATTGTTTTTCCCTGTTCATTGCAAAGGTCACGTATAAAAGACCGTACTTCTACAATTCCAATCGGATCAAGACCATTGATTGGTTCATCCAAAATTAAGAGTTCCGGATCATGCATAATGGCAAGGGCAATCGCCAACCGCTGCTTCATGCCAAGTGAATACTGGGAAAACAGTTTTTTATCTTTGTAAGGCAGACCAACCAAATCAAGTGCGTCCTTAATTGCATTGCGGTTTGGTACTCCACGCAGGGCAGCGAAAATACGCAGGTTTTCCGTAGCGGTCAGATTAGGATAAAAACCAGGGGATTCAATCAAACTGCCAATCCGAGGCAAAAGCTTCTTTTCATTTGGCGCTAAAGATTTTCCCCATATTGTCACTTCCCCGAAGGTAGGCTGTGTCAACCCAAGCAGCATTTTCATTGTTGTTGTCTTTCCAGCTCCGTTTCTGCCAAGCAGACCGTAGATACGCCCTTTCTGAACATGGATATTCAAATTAGCAACGCTTTTCTGTGTTCCGTATTGTTTTGTAAGATTTTTTGTTTCGATTACATATTTGCTCATTGCGAAACCTCCTTTTTATGACTGCCATTCTATCACGCCAATCTTGCATTAACCTTGCACGATCCTTGCATTAACCTTGCAATTAAGGAAAAGGAACTGCTGTGCAGTTCCTTTTCCGCTACTTCTCAATCTGCTTTTTAGATTGAGAAGGTTCCATATATAACTGCACCGCAGTTCCTTCTCCGCTACTTCTCAATCTGCTTTTTAGATCGAGAAGGTTCCATATCTTGTTGCTTCTTAGTTCATTAAAGGGAAAAACAGAGTGAAAACGGTTCCTTTCCCCGATACGCTTTCTGCTGTTATTGTTCCGTTCAGTTTGACCACAAGCTGATGTACGATAGACAGACCAAGACCGCTGCCTTTTTCAGACCGTCCTTTATCGCATTTATAGAGCCGTTCAAAAATGTGTTTCAAATCCTCTTTTTCAATCCCTACTCCGTTATCAGTTAAAAGAATTTTTACATTCCTACCCTGTTCTGATAAGGCTATTTCTATTTTATCCGCATAACTGTGAGAAATCACATTCTGTATCAGGTTGTTTAATATCCGCATATATCCGTCCGGATCAATCTGTACCCTGAAAGGCTGCTCTGGGATGTCAATCCTGAAATCCACCTGCGCATCTTCAAATATTGGTATCCAGTCAATCAGTATATTCCGTGTTAGCTCCGTTAAATCAAGCGCCACTATATTCATGGAAAAATCATTTGAACCCAGCTTGAACCAGTCAAAAAGCACATCTATATATTCTTTTAAGTCATGGGCCTTCCGACGGGCAGTTTCTATATAATCATCACGTTCTTTTCCGCAGGCAATCCCTTTGTGCACAGCGTCCAGATACCCGATCAATGTAGTAAGCGGTGTCCGCACATCATGGGAAAGGCTCGTCATGAGCTGCCTGTTTGTTTCTTCTGTCTGGTGATAAACAGACAGCCTGTTTTCATAAGACAGGACAATATCGTTAAACTCGTAAGCAAGAGGCGCCACAAGTTCATGCACTTCTGATAAAATACGTCTGTTCCCATTCCCATTTTTTACATCTTCCAAAGCGTCAGCCATTTCCAATATCTGCTTTTTTACATGTCGGACTGTATAAACAGCCCACCCCACAGAAACAAAAGCAATCATTAACGCAATTACCGTAACTGTTTCTGTATACATCACTCACACCTCCTTATTGAAACGATATCCAATCCCCTTTACTGTCTGTATATACCGGGGATTGCCCGGATTTTCCTCTATTTTTTTCCGTAGACGGCTGATAATCGCCATAATATTACTGTCATCATAAACATAATCTTCTCCCCACACATTTTCATAAATTTGTTGCTTTGTCAGTATCTTTCCCTGATTTTTCGCAAGAAACAGTAGTAAATCAAATTCTTTCGGCGGCAGTTCATAATCACCATTTACCGCATGAATAGAACGACTGTCAAAGTCGATGGTCAGCCCGTCAAAATCAAGCGTCTGTAACTGCCCGTCTTTTTGGTTGAAGCGGGTATAACGCCTGATCAATGACACAATACGGGCAATAAGCTCGTCCATATCAAAGGGTTTTGTCAGATAGTCGTCAGCTCCCGCCCGTAAACCACGCACTTTTGAGGCACTGTCATTTTTTGATGTGAACATCAAGATAGACAGGCTGCTTTCTTTTCTAATCTGTTCTAATGTTTCAAAACCGTCAAAACCGGGCATCATTACATCCAATATGACAAGCTGATATTCTTTTTCTTTCAGTTGCAGCAAACCGAGTTTTCCGGAATAACAGCAGTCGGCTTCTATATTTTCCTGTAAAACACTCTGTTTAATCAATGCACAAAGTTCCTTGTCATCATCTATAATCAAAATACTGCTCATTGTTTACGTTCCTCCGAATCGCATATCTGTAATCTTTCTATACAACACCACTACATTATATGTGGACATTTTAAGTATGGCAAGTGTTAAACCGAACATATCTAACAGTTGATTCAAATTGTCCTCCACATACACCAAAAGCTCTTGACCGAAGCCAAGAGCTTTCTAAAATTCTATAAAGCGGTTCTCTTTTCTTCAGCTTGCACCTATTCGGTGTAAGTGAACCGGAACTTACGGAAGAACCTCGCTTATGAATCCGAAAAAACATAAATTTCAATGTAAGTATCACAATTTGTATTTTTTTAGGATAGCATCTGTAAATTTACGCCATTTTAACAACAAGCGTTATATAGAAGCATTCATCACGAATATCCGCATACACCTCTCCACCCATAAGCGACATCAATCGTTTGCAGATAAAAAGCCCAAGCCCATTGCCCTGCACCTTGTCCGCATTATTTCCACGATGAAAGCTCTCGAATATCTGTGGCAATTCTTTCATTTCAAGAGTACAGCCTGTATTTGATACCGTAATAAGCTCACAGCCGTCCATTTTATCAAAGCTGATCTCAATTCGTCTGCCGTCACCGTATTTGATTGCATTTTCTACTAGATTTTGCAGGCACTCTGCAAGGCGGTCGGGATCGCAGGAAAGAATGCAGTTATCATATTTCTGAACCACAAACTCCGTTCCCGACATGGCAAGCTGGGGAGCATATCTCGCATCTATTCTTGTGATGATAACGCTTAAGAAAGCCTCTCCCTGTGTGACCTCAAAGCTCATAAAGTCCTCGCTTGCCGCCTTTGTAATCTCGCTGACAAAACGCTCTATCTCATCTGCACGGCTATTGATACTCTCAGCAGCAGCACGTCGTTTTTCCTCGTCCTTGTATAATCCTTTGGCAAGTGCCTTTGCATTCAGCTTGATTGCCGACAAAGGCGTTTTGATGTCGTGGGAAAGAGAGAGCAGCAAGAGTTTTTTATCCCTCTGCATCGTGATTTCTTTTCTGCGGCTGTCCTCGATACTCTCACGCAGGAGATTCACACCCCATGTGAATTTCCCGAAGAAGCGGCTTTTTTCCTCCGGTATCGGGATAGAAAGATTGCCCCTCGCAAGCTCTTTCGGAACATCGTTCAACCTGCCGAATGGCACGATGATATGCCCCCGAATATAGTACAAAAGACCAATCATCAGCACAAACAACGCACCAAATACACAGTTTACCGCCACAATGCTGTGCTGTCCGTTTCCGACAGTATACTCCACACGATACAGCGTACCGCCTGCTTCTATGATCAGATAATGCTCATCAGAGGTGTACAGTTCGCCGTCATCAGCCCTCGCCACGCCCATAATATGGGGATATTTCTCAAGGTCATAATTGCCTGTTTCCGCTATCTCATCTGCAAGCCGCTTGGCTTCCACACGATAAATGCCTTCATTACTGTCTTTCACTCCCACAAGAAACAGATTCAATACCGCCGCCAGAAAAAGAAATACAGTTATCACTGCAATACACAGTCTTCTGAAAGCCTTCATACAAACTTATACCCCACACCCCAGACGGTAAGCAAACGCTTTGCATTTTTAGGATCATCACCGAGCTTCTGGCGAAGGCGGTTGATATGCACATGGAGCGTTTGCAGCTCCGAATCGCTGTCGCTGCCCCAGACAGTGCCAAACAGGTACTCTTTTTTCAGAGCTTTGCCCTGATTCTCAATCAAAAGCGCCAACAGGTCAAATTCCTTTGCAGGCAGTTCCACGGACTTTCCGTCGATGACTGCTGTTTTATCTGCAAGATTGAGTATCACACCGTCCGCCGACAATGTTTCACGCTGATACCGCCGTTTGAATATCCCCTTGATCTTAGCGATAAGAATATCAATGTCATAGGGCTTTTCTATATAATCATCAGCACCGAGGTCAAAACCGTTCAGCTTATCCTCCTTGCCCGTCCTTGAACTTACGATCAGGATAGGAGTATCCGCATTTTCCCGTAGCTTGGAGCAAACCGCAAAGCCGTTCACATCGGGGAGGTTGATGTCAAGCACCACAAGCCTTGCGCCATATCGTTCAAAGATCTGTACGGCATGCTCTCCGGTGTCCACGCTTGACACAGTATAGCCCTCGTCACGCAGGAAATCAGTCAACAAGTCTGCCAGTTCCCTATCGTCTTCTACTATCAGAATATCGGTCATACAATCGCCCTGCCCTTCTCACAGTATTACCATCCCTGTTCCATAAGCCAGTTGTTCAGTTCTCTTTCTCGGTCACGAAGCTCCTTGTCACCGCCGCCAAAATGTCCCATTTCTTTTTCACCGACGATCCCGCCGTCCACAATGTAAAGCACCCTGCTGCACTTGGCGGCAACCTTCGCGTCGTGTGTCACGCACATGATCGTCGTACCGTCGCGGTTTAAGGAGAGCAGCTCGTTCATGACCTCATCAGAGCTTGCACGGTTGAGAGCGCCTGTCGGCTCGTCGGCAAAGATCATCTTGGGATTGTTTATCATACTGCGGCAGATACAAGCCCTCTGAAGCTGTCCGCCTGACACCTCGTTAATATCATTGCCGCACACATCGCCAATGCCGAGTCTGTGCATGAGCGCTCTGCCGCGCTCCTCGGTCTGCCTGCGGCTCTCCGTGTTCTTTTTTGATTTTACCGCAGGGAAAATGATATTATCAAGTACCGAAAGATTTTTCATCATGTACATCTGCTGAAAAATGAAGCCCATTTCATCAAGTCTGAGCCTTGCAAGCTCCTTATCACCAAGCTTTGCCGTTTTCCTGCCGTTAAAGAACACCTCGCCTGCGGTCACTTTGTCCATTCCCGAAACGCAGTATAGCAGCGTGCTTTTGCCTGAGCCGGAGGGTCCCATGACCGCTACCATTTCGCCCTCACTGATCGTCAGATCGACGTTTTTCAACACATTGTTCTGATGTTTGTTCACGATATATGTCTTGCAAAGTCCCTTTGTCTGTAAAACCGTATTATTCATTATATTAATCCTCCTATTCTATGCTTGCCGTATCGGAAGCCTTGATTGTTTTGGTGTAAAGCGCTGTCAGGAATGAACCGATGACGGTCACGCCGATGAGAATTGCCGGGCAGATCACAAATATTTCCAGCGGGTCAAAATCGCATTTCATGCCTGATACATCGCCGACCATATTACCTACCCAATTCATCATTACGTCGCTGATCGGCATAAGCACCGCCGAAGAAACAATGCCGGCAATGACCGATACGATTACAAATCTGAGCGAATGCTGAAAAATGATACTGCCGTTGTCGATCCCCACCGCTTTCATAAGTGCGATCTCGCTTTTTTCCTTTGAGATAAATGAACGCTCCATGAGTATGACAATCAATGCCGTTACGATCACAGTAATGATCATCATCATCTGTTTGATCGCATTCAGCG
>JAAUZY010000056.1 GCA_014804355.1 Lachnospiraceae bacterium | reverse complement strand
TTCTATGCGGGCGGCAATGACTCCATGGATATGGTGAAGATGTTGTCTGACTCTGCGGCAGCATACAACAAGCCGCAGAGATTCATGGGTGTTCCCAAGACGATTGATAACGATCTGCCGGTAACGGATCACTGTCCGGGTTACGGTTCTGCAGCGAAATATATTGCAGCTTCCTTAAAAGAGATTATCCGCGATAATGAGTCCTTCGGCGCGAAGAAACCCACCATCTGTATCGTAGAGATCATGGGACGTAACGCTGGATGGCTGACAGCGGCAGCAGCACTGGCTAAGGGCGATGACTGCAGCGGATGTGACGCAATCTATCTTCCGGAGAGAGTATTTGATATTGATAAATTCATGGCAGATGTGAAGGAACTGGCTGCTACCAAGTCTTCCGTAGTAATCGCGGTATCCGAGGGCGTTAAGGTTGCAGACGGCAGATATGTATGCGAGATTGGCAGAGAAGTGGCTGTAGATGCATTCGGACACAAGCAGATGTCCGGTACGGCAGTTATGCTTGCCGACAAGATCGCGGCTGAGACAGGTCTTAAGACCCGTGCCGTTGAGTTCTCTACTTTACAGAGAGCTGCAACTCATCTGGCATCCCTGACAGATATCAACGAGGCATTCCAGGTAGGTTATGACGCTGTGATGGCAGCAGAGGAAGGCAAGACAGGCATGATGATCACCCTTGACAGAAACGGTGACGCGCCTTATCAGTGCGGTACAAGCGCATATGATATTCATGCGATTGCGAATGTGGAGAGAAACGTTCCCGACGAGTGGATCACGGCAGACGGCAAGGGTCTGACGGACGGTTACGAGAAGTATGCGAGACCGCTTATTATGGGCGAATTACAGCCTCTGTTCGTAAACGGACTGCCGAGACATCTGGTTCGTAAATAAGACGGGATGCCGCGTAAGAATCCGTATACGTGTTTGGAACAGATATAGAATGATTTTGATTTAAGAAGTTTTTCTGAAAAGCATAAGCCGAAATTGCTGTCATGTGCAGTGGTTCCGGCTTTTCTTTTGCGTGGATTTAAGCATTACATTATAAGTATACCGGAAGCAGAAATTATTGTAAAATAAGGGTAACTGTTCAGCACAGGTCGAAGCATTTACTGCTGAGAACGTAAGAATATGATTCAGGAGTGCAAAATCCCATCGCCGAAGGCGATTTTAAATGGATTTTGCATTGTAACTGTGAAGGTACTGAACAGTTACAAAATAAGGAAAAAGGGAAGGTGAACAAAATGCAGAGAGTATTGGTAATATGTGACGATGTGTGGCACCCGGCAGAAGTGATTGAGAAAGGAATAGCACCTTTAGCCGAAGAACGTTATCGGTTTGAGTTTGTAAAAGTAGCAAAAGATATTCTGACGCCTGAGATGATAGCGGAATATCCCCTGATTATCTGCTGTAAAGCCAATAATGTAACTTCGGGGAATCCGGCACCGTGGTTCGAAAATTCGGTAACGGAAGTGATGGGAGGAGAATTTAGAAGTTATGTAGAACAGGGAGGGGCGTTTCTTGCGGTTCATTCCGGCAATGTTTTCACGGGTGAAGGAGACGGTGTCAAAGAGTATACGGATTTCGTGGGAAATAGGTTTTTGTCACATCCGCTTCGATGTGAGGTGCTATTGAAAAAAGAAAAGGAGCACCCGATCATGCGCGGGGTAGAAGAGGAGTTCAGCATTCGGGACGAGCATTATCAGATGGAGATTTTAGCGAAGGATGCGGATGTATTTCTGACATCGCATTCAAAGACCGGAGGCGATCAGACTGCCGGATATACAAGGCAAATGGGCGAAGGACGCCTCTGTGTTTTGACACCGGGACATACACTTTCAGTCTGGCAGAATAAAGAATTTCAACAAATCTTTTTGAATGCCGTTCAGTGGTGCCTTGAGGGAAAGGTGGCTGACGAATGAAAAGTGTACTTATAACAGGGGCAGACAGGGGGATCGGATTTGCGCTGTGCAGATGTTTTCTGGAAAACGGATGGATGGTGTATGCCGGACGTTTTATGAAGGATTGGATGGAGCTGGATGCACTAAAGGAAGAGTACGGCAATCGACTCTCGTTGGTAAATCTGGATGTGGGAAGTCAGGATTCCGTCGATGAAGCGGCACAAACGGTAGGCGAGCAGACCGACTGTCTGGATATGCTGGTGAATTGTGCCGGAATTTATCAGAATGGCAGCAGTGAGACAACGAGACGCTGTCTGAATATTAATACTATGGGACCGATTCGCATGGTGGAGGCGTTTCTGCCGCTTATGGAGCGGGGAGACAAGAGATTGTGCTTTTTCTCTTCGGAGGCAGGTTCGATCACGCTGGCGCATCGCACGGGAGATGTATCTTATTGCGTTTCCAAAACCTGTCTGAACATGGCTGTCCGGTTGATGTTTGAGAAATTGCATCCGCATGGATACCGCTTCCGGCTCTATCATCCGGGATGGGTGCGCACTTATATGGGCGGACAGAAGAGTACAGAGGGTAATTTTGAACCGGAGGAGACTGCGGCAGTCGCATATGAGCAATTTACGTCCGACCGAAATTGGGAGGATGTTCTGGTCATGAGCGATGTGTCTGATGAAATATGGCCTTTTTAGAGTTTGGAGATAGAAAATGTGTAAAATAGTTTTGTGCATGGATAACGGAAATTCCTGTTTGGAAGAGACTAAGAAGTATTTGGGTCTCCACGACTGCAAAGTATATACTTTGTGCCGGGAAGAACAGGATATCAGAACATTGGTGGAGAAAATCAATCAGAAAGAAGGCAAGATAGACCTTCTTCTTTTGGGAGTTGATGAAGACATACCTCAGGACGGCGCGATCGGGGAGAAACATGATTGCGAGCTGCTTCTGGAAGTATTAAGCGGACAGATCGGCAGGACGCAGGAGGTAATTGACGCGGCGATTCCTCTGTTGCGCCAAGGAAATCTGAAGCGTATCGGAATGATTACCAAAAAGGATTCCTGCATTAGTTACTGTAAAAGTGACAGTAATTTCGGGCAGCACATGGTATGGGCCGGACTTAATATGTTAGGAAAAATATATTTTAATCTGCTGCGTCCGGAAGGATTTACCTTCCGGTGGTATTGTGCCGAAGAGAACAGCGGAGGGATGTCTGCGGGAGAATATCTTCTGAGCGGTCTGTGTTACGATGCCGGTGAACCTTATATGCATTCTGATGAAAACAGGCTGGTGATGCGGGACGCATATTTAAGAGAGATTGCCTGGTAATCAGGTATATAAGATAAACATTTTATGTTGATAATGTAACTATCATGGTTAAAGTGCCCGCAGATAATCCGCATACCAATAGTACACATTCGCAACCCGATAGAATTCGCTTTCCCTTGAAACGGTTTTCCAGAGTGCACGATAAGCTACAAGCCAGTTCTCCAACTCCACAGCCAGTTTCGCAGGGGATGAGGGATCGGCCTCCGGTATCTCATTTAAATGGCGGCAGAGGATGGGAAGAAGTTTATTCAGGAGTTTCTGCCCTTCGCCGGCAATCAGATAGGCATTTACCACATCTTTGGCGGATGCGGGAAGGCTGTTCAGCAAACCGTAGAGAACCGTAAGCTGCTCGTCAATGTTAAGGTTATATTTTTCTGCAAGCCTCGGATCACAGATATCCATACATTCCCGTGCGAGAACCGGATCGTTGTGATTGCTCAGGGCTTCCATAACAAGTACAGCATTCTCCCAGGGGAATGCTTCAAAACGGCTGATCTTCTCGAAAGTTGATGCGAGAGTAAGAGAAGAGTCGCCGTATTCTACCATACTGATCTGGCGATTGATTTCCTCTTCCGGTATAATCCGGTCGTTCCAGGAGAAAGCAGCGCCGTAGATCATCCCAAGACGGGAGAAAGAGGGATGATTAATATGTCCGAAATCGCCCCAGTCTGTAGTGAGTACACCCATAGTGTGATATCTATGACCGTAGCGGCACATGGCTGCTATATTTTTGTAGGCATTATGATGCACATTGATCAGGTGATTCCAGCCGTGGACGCCCGGGCATACATACAGCTGCTTGGCGCCGGCTTCAACCAGTTTCCCAAGACGATCCTCAGACGGATCGGGATCATAGTCCCAGTGCAGGCAGATTAGTTCCTCGGGAAGCTGTCGGTATGCAGACGGTTCTTCACAGATGATATCGCTCCAGAACATCGGAATACGCCCGTTATCGGTAATGAAATTGCTTAGTTTGGTCAGGAAATCAGTATAAACAGCCGTAACCCCTTCCTGTTCGGCGCGTATATGATTTTTTCCTTTACCCAAATCAAAGGTTTCGTCGGCGCAGATATTGAACTGTTTGGAAGTAAAAAGCTGCATATATTCTGAGAGCAGGCTTTTGATCAGTTCAAAACTTTCCGGATCGGAGCAGTTGATCGTGTGATGGTGCATGCGGTCGCGGAAGGAAAACGGCGCCTTATCGGAACCTTCTAATTCGCAGAGATGATGATATGTTTTGGTGCTTAGCAGTTTGCACAGATGACCGAAGCTTGCGAGGGAAGGCACCAGTTCGATTTCCAGTTTACGGCAGTAATCATCCAGCTCAAGAATATCCTCGGCAGTCAGAGGCGTATCATCGCGCCACACCTCACTTAAGTTTGTAAACAGATAACTGTGTTCCACGTAAAGCTGAAGCTGGTTGATCTTGTAATAGCTTAAAGAATCCGCCATGTCTTTTAAATAATCAAGGGTCGGAATGCGCCCGCGCGAAGTATCATAGTAGAATCCGCGATTGAGCACGGAAGGGTGATCCGTGATCGATAGACACGGAAGCTGTGCGCCCGACTGTCTGATGATCTGCCGGAGCGTCTGGACACCATAGAGAATACCGGCATTACCGGAGCCCTTAATCGTTACACCGTTCTCGTTGATGACGAGGTTATAGGTCTGCTCATTTGCAGGGGCAAGGGAAGTGAGATAAATACACTCTTTGGGCCGTGCAATGTGGCTTCTTATGATCGGGAGATGAAATCCGCAGCAATCCTTGAACTCCTTTTGCAGCAAAAGCGCGGTATGATAAAGATCGGCGGAACAGGAAGAATCTATGAAGATCCTGCTGTCATAGCGGACGGTGAAGAAGCCCTTCTGAATATCTATTTTTTGAGGATTCGGCAGTATGTACATAATGGTACCTCCTTAACGTCAGAGTTGTTAGATTGATATTATCATAGTAGGATAAAAAGCACAATATAATAAAAAATGATGCTCCAGTGAGAAAAAGAAACTGTCATGCGCACTTCTATTTTACATAAATAAAGACTCAAAAAACGACAAAAACAAAATTTTTTCCAAAAGAGTGGTTTACAAAACCGCACTTTTATTATATGATAGTTATGGAAAACGATTTCCGGAAAACATTTTCCATAGCTTTTCCGAAAGACAGATCGTTTTCGGAATGGGAAAATAATGGTATCGATCAAAGATGTCGCGAAACAGGCGGGTGTGGCAATCTCCACTGTCTCTAAGGTGCTGAACAATTACCCTAACGTGAGCGAGGAAACGAAGAAAAAAGTGAATCAGGCGGTGGAGGAGTTAAATTTCGTACCGAACTCCGTCGCGGCAGCCTTATCCTCGAAGCAGTCCGGCAGGGTAGCGCTTCTCCTTAACTTGAGCAATGTGACTCAGGCGGTAGATGAGATCAACATGCAGTATATGGCGGGTACCATCGGACAGGCGGTAGATATGAATCTGGATGTGATCACGGTCTTCTATTCCATGCTCAAGAATAAGAGCATTGAGGAAGTGATACGCTATCTGCAGTCTCAGAGCATTACCGGATTGATCATCTTCGGAATGTCTAAGGAAGACAAGGTGCTGCACAAGCTGATCGAGGCGCAGATCTTTAAGATCGTGGCGGTTGATGCACCGATCGTCAACGAGAGCACGTCATCTATCTGGATCGATCAGGAGAAAGCGCAGTATGACGTGGCGAAGAAGACTGTTATGGAGAATAAGAGCAAGAGTATTCTCTATCTGGCAGGTAAGAAGAACGGCTACGTTACGGATGAACGGCTCAAGGGAATAAGGCGTCTGGCACAGGAACAGAATCTTCCGCTGCTTATAAGAAATGGCGAGTTTTCCGAGCTGCAGGCGAGAAATCTTACATTCAGATATGCCAGAAATAAGGACGTGGTGGTATGTGCTTCCGACCTGATGGCGATCGGGGCGATGAAGGCGCTTACCGAAATGGATATTTTCCGGCCGGTGTGTGGTTTCGACGGTATCACACTGATGGGATATGCGGGTAAGCAGATGAATACCGTCAGGCAGAATTTTAAAGAAATTGCTTCGGATGCGGTAAAAGAGTTGAAACGGCTGCTGGAAGGCGGCGAGGGACGGCAGATCGTACTGGATTATGAGTTAGCGAGATTGAAGTATATGGATATTATTTGCTAATGGACATGAAATATTATTAAGAATACATTAATACAACAAATGGTTAGGAGGAAAAATCATGGCACAGGCAAGCAACTTGAAACGGGATGTATTGGTACTGAATCTGGAGAAGGAGCTGGAGGAGCAGACACAGGCCGGCTACGGCAAGAGCGTGGCTGAGTGCAGCAACGAAGAGCTCTACTACAGTCTGTTACAGTTATCCAAGAAACTGATGGCAGTTTCCGAGCCGATCGAGGGCGAGAAGAAGATCTACTATATTTCCGCAGAATTTCTGATCGGTAAGCTGTTATCCAACAATCTGATCAACTTAGGAATCTATGATAAGTTAGAAGAGATTCTGACGAAAAACGGCAAGAGCTTGAGCGCAATCGAAGAGATCGAGCCGGAACCGTCACTTGGTAACGGCGGACTGGGTCGTCTGGCTGCATGTTTCCTTGACTCTATTGCAACACTTGGACTTCCCGGAGAAGGTATCGGTTTGAATTATCACTTCGGTCTGTTCAAGCAGGTATTTAAAGATAAGTTACAGACAGCGGAAAAGAACGACTGGATCGAAGATCAGTCCTGGCTGACCAAGACGGATACTTCTTTTGAGGTAGCTTTTGGTGACAGAAAAGTGACTTCCAGACTGTACGACATCGATGTAATCGGATATGACAATGGTGTCAACAAGCTGAGATTGTTCGATATCGAGACGCTGGATGAGAGCCTTGTCAAGAAGGGCATTGATTTCGATAAGGAAGATATTGAGAAGAATTTGACCCTGTTCTTATATCCGGACGATTCCGATGAGGCAGGCAATCTTCTTCGTATCTATCAGCAGTATTTCATGGTAAGTAATGCTGCACAGCTTATCTTAAAAGAGATGAAAGAGAAGAAGTACGATCTGCGCACAATGTATGAGCACGCAGTGATCCAGATCAATGATACGCACCCGACTATGGTAATTCCCGAATTGATCAGAATCCTTGTGGATGAGAAAGCATTTACCATGGATGAGGCGATCGACGTTGTAAGCAAGACATGTGCTTATACTAACCACACGATCCTTGCGGAAGCATTGGAAAAATGGCCGCTTGAATACCTTGAGAAAGTAGTGCCTCAGTTAGTTCCTATCATCAAGGAATTAGACAAGAGAGTGGCAGCGAAATACGATGATCCGAAGGTACAGATCATTGATGAGAATGACAGAGTGCATATGGCACATATCGATATTCATTATGGTTTCTCCGTAAACGGTGTGGCTGCAATCCACACGGAGATTCTGAAAGATACCGAGCTGAATGCTTTTTATAAGATTTATCCTGAGAAATTCAATAATAAGACCAATGGTATCACCTTCAGAAGATGGCTGTTATCCTGTAACCATGAGCTGGCAGCATTCCTTTCCCAGATGATTGGTGACGGCTACAAGAAGGATGCGGATAAGCTGGAGAAGCTGCTTGAGTTTATCGACGACGATGCAGTGCTTGACCGTATTGCCGAGATCAAGATGAACCGCAAGAAAGATTTGGCGGCTTATGTGAAAGAAGTTGAAGGTGTTACATTGAATCCGGATTCCATCTTTGACTTACAGAGTAAGAGACTGCATGAGTACAAGCGTCAGCAGATGAATGCGCTTTACATCATTCATAAATATCTGGAGATCAAAGCCGGCAAGAAGCCTGTAAGACCGATGACCTTTATTTTTGGTGCGAAGGCGGCTCCCGCTTATGTGATCGCACAGGATATCATCCACCTGCTGCTTGTATTGCAGGAGATCGTCAACAACGATCCTGATGTGAGCCCTTACATGACAGTACTTATGGTGGAGAACTACAACGTGGCTTATGCAGAGAAGATGATTCCCGCCTGCGATATCTCCGAGCAGATTTCCCTTGCTTCTAAGGAGGCATCCGGAACGGGTAACATGAAGTATATGTTAAACGGTGCGGTTACGCTGGGTACATCTGACGGTGCGAATGTGGAGATCCATGAGCTTGTAGGAGATGACAACATTTATATCTTCGGAGAGAAGTCTGAGGATGTCATCAAGCATTACGAGAAGGCAGATTATGTAGCTAAGGACTACTATAAGAAGAGCCCTGTGATCAAAGAGGCGGTTGATTTCATTGTCAGCAAGGAAGCTCTTAAGGTAGGTCATAAGAAGAATCTGGAAAGACTGTATAAAGAGCTGCTGAATAAAGACTGGTTCATGACGCTGTTAGATTTGGAAGACTATATCAAGACCAAAGATCAGATGATGGCGGATTACGAGGATCAGAAGAAGTGGCGCAAGATGATGCTTGTCAACATCGCTAAGGCAGGATTCTTCTCATCCGACAGAACGATCGAGGAGTACAACAGGGATATCTGGAAGCTGAGATAAGAATTACTGACTGATATTTAGTAGATAAAGGAAAATGTAGTAAAACAAATCCCCGCCGTTTAAC
>JAAUZY010000055.1 GCA_014804355.1 Lachnospiraceae bacterium | reverse complement strand
TTCCAATGGTTTTTAGGTTCTCATCTGAGAAATTGCCGTCCGTATCCAGATATTCTCCATGTGTCATTTTAATTTTCTGTCCCGCCTTTGCCCGAAGTCTAAAAGAAACATAGCCGGACATATTCTGCCCAAAATCCAGAACCTTCCCGCCGTCCGGGGTCTTTATCAGTTTTGCCCTAAACTGCTCCTTCTCCAGAACCGGAACGGAATTGGTGCAGAGCATGGTATCACACCCGAGTTTCTCAACCTTCACAGGATGGAAAGCGGCGGGCGTCTTCCTTGCATCCACTTTTTCTCCCAACTGGATATCATTGAAATAGACAGGACCATCTTGTGCCGCCTGCCAGTTTTCGTCAGTCATAACGATTATCTTTTTATCAACTTCCATCTGCATCCAGAAAGCAAGTATCTTTCCGAATACATTTCTGGTTCCTGTATTTCCGTTGCACCCTCTATACCAGCCATCACCCAGAATAACTTCTATCTTATTCTTTCCATTAATCAGATACCCCGTGATATCAAAGGTCTGGTATGGCATACGGAACCAATACTCGCTGGTTCCCGGACTTAAGACATTACCCGTTACACGCTTTCCGTTAATACACAGGCTGTACACGCCATGGGCGGAAGCATATACCCGTGCATTCGCTTTGATTAAACCGTCACTCTCTACTTCTCCTGCAACTTTGGTATCCTGAAAATTGAATTCCTTTACAAGATAAGAGGCAGGCTGTCTTTCCTCCGAATTGACCTCTGCTATTTCAGGACAGATCCACACAGCTTTAAAATCAGATTTTTCCAAAAAAGCGTACTCGAAATAAGCGCTCTCGCTCTCCTCACCCTGAACATCCTTTTCATCCCAAACGGTTACGTTCCAGACAATTCTGTCACGGCTCCTTGTCGGTCCCCCATATCTTACCTGCATTCCGGAACCTGCCACTTTTCCCGTAGACCATACCTCTTCGCCCTCACAAAATGCCGTTACTTGATATGCACTCTGGGTGATTCCTCCAATGACATTCCATGACAAAACAGGCCGTCTGATGTCAATTCCTAATGGATTTTTCATATGTGCCGTCATTAAATTAATTGCTTTCATAATTTCCGCCTTTCCGGATATACTCCTGTTTTCTCGTTCTGTTCTCCAATCCTTTGCCTTCCATAATTATAAATTACTTGAAAATCAGAAGAAATCATAGTACTATAAGTGACAGATAATTATCTTTAAGTGACATCCTATTTCAAAGCATGGGGAACTGTTTATGAAAAACTCAGACGAACGGTTACATTTCTTTTCCATTACCAAGTTGGAAAAGGCATTAAAACATTACCACAACCTCGGAAACATCGTGCCGTCTCATGTGCTGAACCCGGAAGAAATGAGCAGCTACATGTCATGGATGATGAAGCAGCACGAGAAAAATCCTCTTCTCGAAATATCTTTTAACGACATTCCCTCCCTTCTCAACAGCGCTGAGATTGTTTCTATCAGCAGGGAACTGACCGGGCAAAAGGCAGGTGCCAATACCAGAAACAAGCTCTTTTCCCTTCTTGAGACACCTATGGAGTCGAAATTTTTCGAGTATCAGCAGGATATCACTGCGGGACGCTTCTTCCGCTATCTGCCCGCTTATTGGAATACAGATGAACATTTCCTGATCTACTATGTTTTTGTCGGGGAAATGCTGGTTATGTTTGAACAAGAAACACTTTCTTTGAACGCCGGTTCTGTACTTTTTATCCCACCCGGCACCAAGAAAGCCTGTACCTGTCCAAACGATGACACAAATGCATTCTTTTTCATGATCCGTCAGAGTACTTTCGCACAGGTATTCTGGGCACACCTGTCTGCGCAGAACCTTATGTCCTTTTTCTTCAAACGGGCTTTGTCCGGGGAACATAATACCTCTTACATGCTGTTCGACACAGGGTGCGATACAGCCTTGGAATCCCTTCTCTATACCATTTTCAAAGAATACAACCGCAACGGAGTATACAGTGCACAGATTGTAAATTCTCTGATGAGCACCTTTTTCTTGTTTCTGCTTCAAGGATATGAAAATACTGCCAGGATATCACGGTATAACAGCTTCCACTGGAATAATCAATTTGCTGATATCCTGCGCTATCTGGAAACACATTTCGAGACGCTGACTGTGGAGGAACTTGCTACGCGGTTTGGTTACAGCACACGTCAGATCATCCGCATCATCCACTCTGTAACAGATAAGAGTTTCTCTCAGATTCAGACAGAACTTCGGATGCAAAAGGCAGCGCGAATGCTCACATCCGGAACTGCCTCTATGAAAAATATATCTGCGGAAACCGGTTTTGCAAACTTAAGCAGCTTTTACCGCGCCTTTAAAAAATATTATAACTGTACACCGAAGGAGTATGCCGCCAAATGAAACCTTAATAGAAAAAGCGCCATTTTATCGCGGAGAAAAGGTTTCTGACAACGTGATACAGTCAGAATATTTTGTCGGATATGAATTTAAAAAGAATTTATTAGTAATTCAGCAAGCTATTATGATATGGTGTATGCTATAATAAGGCATGCATTCTCCGCGGATTGTGGGAGTAATTTTGGGTTATACGGAGGAACAAGTTTATGTTTTGGGATAAAGTATCCGGTGTTTATGATCTGTTTGAAACAGTATACAATGGTAAAGTGTATCAAGGTCTTGGTAAAAAAGTAGCTGAGATAATCGCGCAAAATGATATTGTGCTAGAGTGTGCCTGCGGCACGGGCGCGATCAGCAAGTATCTCGCTCCCAGATGCAGGCAGTTAATCGCAACAGATTTATCCGAAGGAATGTTAAAGCAGACTGCAAAAAACTGCCGTAAGTACAGCAACATAAAAATACGACGTGCAGATATGACGCATTTAAAATGCCGCGATAACCGATTCGATAAAGTAGTCGCAGGAAACGTAATCCATTTGTTAGAAGAACCGTATGCAGCGATAAAAGAATTGGAACGGGTATGCAAACTAGGCGGTAAAATCATTATTCCGACATATATTAATGCGTCCGTCGGAGTAAATAAAAAGGCCGTACGCCTGCTTGAACTCGCAGGAGCAAATTTCAAACGGCAGTTTGATATTAATTCGTATAAAATGTTTTTCGAAAATGCGGGATACAAAAATGTTGAATATTTCATCGTTGACGGTAGAATGCCCTGCGCAGTGGCAGTTATTACGAAGCAATAGCCTGAGATTGTCACCTAAATCTTACTACATCTTCTATACTTTTTTTGATCATGGAGATATCAGATATATGAGTTTTGATTCTGTGCATTTTTTTATATTTTTTTTCATTGCAGTTTTAGTCCTTTTCTTTATATTTAAAAAGGCAAGGCTGATTTGGCTGTTAATCTGCAATTATTATTTTTATATGTGCTGGAATGTGAAGTGTGCATTATTGTTGGCATTTATCACACTATGTACATACATTACAGGGCGATTTCTGGAAACGACAAAGGAAGAAAAAAACAAGAAATGGATTGTTGCCGGTTGTTGTATTGTAAGTTTTTCTATTCTTTTTATATTTAAGTATTTCAATTTTTTTATCGATAGTATCAACAATCTGTTGAACATGACAGGAACCGGGAAAACAATAGGATTACGATTGGATCTATTATTACCGGTAGGAATATCTTATTATACTTTCCAGTCGGTTGGATATGTTATCGATGTTTATAGAGGAGAAAAGGCGGAACATAATTTAATTAAATATGCCGTGTTTGTTTCTTTTTTTCCTCAATTAGGCTCGGGACCGATAGAGCGTGGCAAGAATATTTTAAGTCAATTAGAAGAATTAAAAACTGGAAATCTGCGAGACTATGATAGAATCAAAAACGGTATTTTATTAATGTTATGGGGATTATTCCAAAAAATCGTCATAGCAGACCGTCTGGCCTTATATGTAGACACAGTGTACGGAAATTATCAGAATTACGGACTTCTGGTAATAGTAACAGCACTTATATTGTATGCATTTCAGTTATACTGCGATTTTGACGGATACACAAATATCGCATGCGGCGTAGCTCAGATTATGGGAGTTACATTGATGCAAAACTTTAAACGACCGTATCTTGCTACCAATATCAGAGACTTTTGGAACAGATGGCATATATCTCTGACAAGTTGGTTCAGAGACTATTTATATATTCCGTTGGGTGGTAATAGAAAAGGGAATTTCAGAAGACAACTGAATGTACTGATCGTGTTCTGCATAAGCGGATTGTGGCATGGTGCAAGCTGGAACTTTGTTATCTGGGGAGCCGTTCACGGTCTTATGCTGGTTGGATATAATCTTTTTTCTTCTTCAAAAAAAGAGAAAAATGTGTCTTTTAGCACAAAACTCAGAAATGGTATCGTAACATTTGCGGTGGTAGATCTGGCCTGGTTCTTTTTTAGAATGACTTCCTTGCAGGAAGCCTTTGCGATCTTAAGTCAAATGACAAGAGAGTTAGGAGATTTTTCTGATATATTGGGAGTGCTGGCAAATGGAGACCGAAATATACTGATTGTGGGAATGATCATCTTATTTGTTGTAGATTTAGTACATGAGAAAGGAATCAGTATCAGGGACTGGGTTAAAGGACAGGAAATATGGTTCCGCTATATCCTTTATGTCGGAGTGATATCTGCCTGCATTTATCTGGGAGTTCATTCCGGAGTTGATGGAGTAAGACAATTTATTTATTTTCAGTTCTAAGAGGTATGAGATGAAAAAAATACTAAAGATAATATCCGGAATCTTTGTAATAGTATGTGCTATTTTCGCAATAAACGGCATACTGTCCTATGTACTGATAGATGATGCAGATGATGAAGTCCGTTATGCAATGCATGAACTTTATGAGCAGGAAAATATAGAAACGTTATTTTTGGGATCCTCACATGTGTTTTGCGGATATGATCCGCAAATTTTAGACGAGGCTTTGGGAGAGAATACATATCTCGCCTCTACGCCGGTGCAGAAAGTCGACGGCTCATATTATCTGTTAAAAGAGGTAATTAAAAAAAATAATATAAAGAAAGTTTATTTAGACATGTACTTCTGGCAATACAGAGACACTCCTGCCGAAAGAGGCAGCGCTCAAATGTATTATATTTATTGCATAACAGATAATATGAAGAATAATTGGAATAGAGTAGAGTTTCTGTTAAATGCTTCCGACTGTGACCAGTATATAGAAGGATTTTTGCCTGCTGCCCGTTATGGAAATTATTTATTGGATCTAAACAGGTTTGAACAGGTAGTAAAAAGTAAAAGAAATTCAGAATATGTAAATTATGAAAATATTCCTTCAAATTTTTATAAAGGGGCTATGATTGCATCCGGTCAGGCGGGTAATCCCAAAATGATAACAACTACGGATGAAGCAGGAATAGCGAATATATCTGAAAATGTTATTTCAGAGTATTCTTTGAAAAATCTTGATAAAATAGTAAAACTATGTAAAGAGAAGGAGATACAGTTAGTATTAGTTACCACTCCATTTACTGATTTCTATGTACAGACCATAGGGAATTATGATACATTTTATGAATATATGAAAAACTATGCAGAAGTTAATGATATAGAATATTATGATTTTAATTTGTGCAAAACCGATATACTAGATATGGAAAGTGAAGATTTTTTAGACTTTCACCATTTATCCGGAAAGGGAGCTGCAAAATATTCTGCTGTATTTGCTGATGTGATGACTTCTTATGATGAAACAGAAAGGCAAGCGCTGTTTTATGATTCGGTACAGGAAAAGATGAATGCTTTAGTTCCGCAAACTATGGGGATTTTTTTACAAAAATCAATAAATGAAGAAAATACGTATTATATAACAACGATAGCGAACTATGATGTAGATACTGAATATAGAATTTGTTCACTTGATGAGCAGGGAACCGAAAATGAACTGATACAGGATTTCTCTGACAATAACATAATAAAATCTTCACAAGAACAGCAAACTACATTTAAGATAACCGTACGTGATAAAAATACAGGAGAAATATGTGAGGAAGGAACAATAAAATTATAACTTATAGGAGAAAACCACAATGAACTTTTTAGAAGAACGGATTCAAGAAGACGGCATCGTCAAAGAAGGAAATGTCCTGAAAGTCGATACTTTCCTAAACCACCAGATGGATATCAAGCTGTTTCGACAGATGGGCGAGGAATGGAAACGGCGTTTTGAAGGTACATATATCAACAAAATACTGACCATAGAAGCCTCCGGAATCGGCATCGCATGCATCGCATCCGAGTACTTCGATGTACCGGTTGTTTTTGCTAAGAAATCCAAAAGCATCAATATTGATGGAAACATGTATGTTGCCGAAGTAGAATCCTTCACCCACAAATGCAAAAATCAAGTGATCGTTTCCAGGAAATTTCTTGGTCCTGACGACCATGTCCTGATCATAGACGACTTTCTGGCAAACGGCTACGCATTGCAGGGAATGATCTCCATTGTGTCCCAGTCAGGAGCTACCGTAGCTGGCATCGGTATTGCTATTGAAAAGGGATTTCAGCCGGGAGGACGCACAATCAGGAATCTAGGCTATCATCTGGAATCCCTTGCCATCGTGGAGAGCATGGATGCTGCTACAGGCAAAATTAATTTCAGAGAGCAGAGCGGGAATGCTTAACAGGCGGCTGCAAAAGCCCTGGATAAGAATGCGTAACAATTGATTACAAAACACATAAGAAAGGCTATACAAATGAATAAAGAAGCGAATGTTGATAATATTTACCGGCTGGACGGAAAAGTTCCTTTGGGCAAAGCGGTTCCGTTCGGACTGCAGCACATACTGGCTATGTTCGTGGCAAATATTGCACCCATCATTATTGTTGCAGGAGCCAGCGGACTGGACACTTCCCAAAGTGCCATACTGATACAGAGCGCTATGGTCATCGCGGGAATCGGAACCCTCATACAACTGTTTCCCTTGTGGAAAATCGGTTCGGGACTGCCCATTGTTATGGGAATCAGCTTTACCTTTGTTTCGGTCTTCTGTTATATCGGACCGACCTATGGTTACAATGCCATCGTGGGCGCCATTTTAGTGGGCGGTATCATTGAAGGTATCCTCGGATTATTTGCTAAGTACTGGACTAAGCTGATTACACCCATCGTGGCGGCAAGCGTCGTCACAGCCATCGGATTTTCCCTGTTGTCGGTAGGTGCTTCTTCCTTCGGCGGTGGAAGCGGAAGCGAAACCTTTGGTTCGGCGTCCAACTGGATTCTCGGAACAATAACTCTCTTGTGCTGTCTTCTCTTTAATATTTTTGCTAAATCTTACTGGAAGCAGCTTTCCGTTCTTTTCGGACTTGCGGTCGGATACATCGTGGCGCTCTGTATGGGTATGGTAGATTTCTCTGCGCTGCAATCGACTTCCGTCATTGCACTGCCGTCCGTTCTTCCTTTTAAACCGGAATTTAATATGAATGCCATTGTCTCTGTCGTCCTGATTTTCCTCGTATCCGCCACGGAAACGATAGGCGACACTTCAGCGCTTGCCACTTCCGGCCTTGACAGAGAGGCTTCCCCAAAAGAGATTTCCGGCTCGTTGACGTGTGACGGTTTTATTAGTGCTCTGTCCTCCCTGTTTGGCTGTCTGCCGATTACATCTTTCAGCCAGAATGTAGGGCTGGTCGCCATGACAAAAGTTGTAAACCGCTTCACAATCGCCACAGGCGCCGTGATTATGATCATTGCGGGTATTTTCCCTGCATTCGGCGCATTGTTAGCTACCCTGCCCGATGCGGTACTGGGAGGCTGTACCATTATGATGTTCGGAAGTATCGTCGTAAGCGGACTGCGTATGATCGGAAACTGCGGCTATTCCCAGCGGAATATAACTATAGTCGCACTGTCTTTGAGTACCGGAATCGGCTTTACACAGGTACCCGAAATCTTTGCAATTTTCCCTCAGGTTGTTCAGAATGTTTTCGCACAGAACTGTGTCGCCGTAGTATTTCTGGTGGCAATTATTTTGAATATGGTGCTTCCTCAGAATATGGAGACCGCATGATAGCTGTATTTTCGATAACTATTAAGGAGTATCTGACATGAACCGACTTCTAATCGTCGATGGACACAATCTGCTGTTTCAAATGTTTTATGGTATGCCGGCGCGAATTGTAAACGATCAGGGTAAAGCAATTCAAGGCACCCTCGGTTTCGTGGGTGCCTTGTTAAAGATCATCCGCAAAGTTGAACCAACTCACATAACAGTATTATTTGACGGAGAGCATGAAAATGACCGTTCTTCTCTCAACCCCGATTACAAGGGAAATCGAATTGACTACAGCGAAATATCCGAAGAAGATAATCCTTTTTCTCAACTTAATGATGTATACGCCGCTCTTGATTTTATCGGCATAAAACATGCGGAAACTACCTCCTGCGAAGCCGATGACCTCATTGCCGGCTATGCCCTGACTTATGGGAATGAATCAGAAATCATTATCTCGTCATTTGACAGTGACTTCTTCCAGCTTATAACCGATCAGGTATCCGTGCTCCGCTACCGCGGAAAGGATACGGTAATCTGCACACCTGAATACATAAAAGAAAAATATGGCATTACACCCACGCAATATGCAGATTTTAAATCACTTACAGGCGACACCGCAGATAACATTAAAGGCGCTGACAAAGTCGGCTTAAAAACAGCGGCTTCTCTGCTCCATGAATTCGGTACTCTCGAAAATATCCTCGTCAATGCAGAGAATATAAAGAAGCCATCTGTAAAAGAATCTATTATCAGAAATACCGAACGGTTAAAAACGAACTATAAAATCATTAAACTTACGGACACGGTGCCTTTACCTTTTGTACTGCACGAGCTTAAGTACAAGGATACCGGCGTTACTACTACTGATGTCTTGAAGGGCATCGGGTTGCGATAACCAATATAAAACCAAGAAAATCCGGTTTACAAACAAAATTGTGTTTCACACGCCTGTCAATTCCGACACTTACACTTTTGCAGACACAGCCTGCCGACACGGCAAAAACACCGAAAACGTAGAACCTTTCCCAACTTCTGACACAAGCTTGATATACCCGCCCTGCCTCGTAATGATCTCGCGTGCCAGATACAGTCCAATACCCACGCCCGGCTCGTCATGCACCTCTTCTTCTCTGTAAAAACGCCTGAAAACAGTTGCCAGACGGCTCTCGGCTATCCCTTTTCCGGTATCGGACACGTCAATCTTGACATATATCTCCCACTGTTCCACCGACACGGTAATCCTGCCGCCCTCAGGCGTATATTTCACGGCATTATCCAGGAGATTGAAAAGCGCCTCCGCCGTCCATTTCCTGTCATGGTACAGGCGCAGCTGTTCCGGGCAATGTACCGCCACATCAATCTTCTTTTTCTCTGCGCCGTAAACAATACCGCTCATTGCCTGTGCCAGTGTATCATAGATCAACCCCTCGGTCTTTTCCAGACAGATTGCTCCGCTCTCCAGTCTGGAAGTCTTAATCAGTGCCTGAAAAAGAAAATCTAACTTGTCCGTCTCTGTACTGATTCCCTGTATAAACTCTTCCCGCTCCTGCTCCGTAACCGGCTGCGTCAACAGCGTATCCGTCACCATCCGCAAATTGCTGACCGGTGTTTTGATCTGATGGGATATATCCGATACAAGTGTCTGCACCTTCTGCCGCTCATCGTCTGCCTGCTGCCTGTTCTTATTCAGGATCTCATAAAGCCGCATGAGCCGGTGATTGATCCGTGCAAAAAGTGTTTCGCTGTCGTCTCCCCACTTCAACTTCTCGTCTCCGTTTATCATAAGGTCTAATAACCGGCAAAGCTCTAACGTGAACAGTGACAGCCTCTTACTCATAAGCGCCATCAATATCCCGCTCCATACAAGGGCGCAGACTGCCAACAAAATACCGGATATCGGAATCAGCACATCTCCGGTCATCCGATATAAGCAGAGACAGACCGCTGCCATCGTAACGACCATGCCCGCTATTGTTAAGGCATAAATTTTCCTGACCGATATCGGTTTTCTCTCCGCCTCCGTATACCTTACGCTATTTTCTTTTAACGTCTCCTCTTTATACACATCCGCTCCCATATCCTACTCCATACCGGCTTATACACTATATTTCACGCTTCTCTGTACTACTATGATTTTATCCCTTATATCTACGCGCTTTTATCTCTGCTCTTCTCCCATCCACTGATACCCCATGCCGTACACTGTCTTAATATAACGGTCTCCCTCCGCCTCAATCTTACTCCGTATACGGCTGATCGTGGTCGTCAGCGTATGCTCGTCCACATAATTCTCATCCACATCCCATAACTTTTCCAAAAGCTGTCCACGGGTGAGCACGATCCCCGCATTCCGGCAAAACAGAGAAAGGGTTCGATATTCCATAGCAGATAATGCAAGTACTTTTCCTCCGAGGGTCCCTGTCTGGCGGGCAAAATCAAGACACAGTCTGCCGTCATCATAGATATCCCCAGAAGGATTGTGCCGTTCCACCATCGCAAACATAGCACTAATCTTATGCTGCAGAGCCACAATGGAAAAAGGCTTCGTGATATAATCCACCGCACCGGCTTCATATCCCCGCACCTGATCCCGTTCCTGATCGTTAGCCGTCAGAAAAATCACCAGCGTATCCGGATGTTGCGGTTTAATAAGTCCGCACAGATCATAGCCGTTCCCATCCGGCAGATTGACATCCAACAGCACCAGATCAAACTGCCGTGTCCTGATTGCTTCTGCGGCAGTACGGGCATTCAACGCAGAAGTAATATCACAACCCTCCGAAGACAGGTTATAGGTAAGTGTTTTATTTAAAAGACGGTCGTCCTCCACAATCAGAATCTGTCTCATAAGTGCTCCGTTTCTTTTCATAATTTTATTCACTATTCGGAAAAGTGTTCCAATGTATGGGCGGGATATGCTTTTGTCCAGTGGTATGGCTGTAACTCGCCTAATGTGATAAATTGCAGAGAACCATCATCTGTAGTAACTGCTACCTGCACATCCTCGCCCCAAAACCGTAAGCGTTCTTGGCATATTCCGCAGGGAGATAAAACTTTATAAGGAGCATTTTCATCATCTCTAACCAAACACATACAATGTGTAACCTTTTCGTTATATTTATGCGCCTCTAAAATTGCACCTGTTTCAATACATAAAATAGCCGAGGCGTTAGCTGTATCAATGCTGACACTTGTAAAATAATGTCCATTCGCTGTATGTACTATTCCTGCTCCACCCCATCCGGTAGGATAGCGCTTTTCTATCAACGCTACTGCTTGGTGATACATCTCTTTCTCAATGTCAAGGTTTCTCATAGCCGGTCTCCTCAAAAAATTTATTTTTCAAAATGATTATAATTTACTTTCTGCGGGTACACAATTCTGAAAAGGGAATAATTTTATAACTTAGAAATACTGCTCTTCACTCTTAATCCCTGGCTCAGCAATACCGTTCCTTACTCTTAATCCCCACCGCAAAGATATTGAAAACATTTCTAAATTATAGTATATCAGAAAATCCTCCGTAAAATGTTACAATTTACTGCCGCAGTTGCATCATCCTCCCCGATTCTGTATAATGGCATTGATACACTGACGCAAAATAATACAGTAATTTATGAAAGGCAGTATCCATGCATCGAAGCACTTTTATTGCACTTTTGATTCCGCTACTCATGCTGACTGCCGCCATGGCGTATCGCTATTACAGCAATGACATCATAGGTCAGACGCAGCAGGCAGACTCATTCCATTCATCGAGGGTAGAGATTATGATTCATGAAAATATTACAAAACTGAAAGATCTCGGAATTGACGCCACTTCCGTAGAAGAAAAGATTACCGAAAGCCTTACTTCTATGCCCACGGAAATATTGGAGTCCATGGAACCGGAACAGATTGGCGGAATGATTCTGACATACATTTCGGCACTGCTCTATGATGATGACGCGGCTGTGCAGCCTTCCGAACCAAGACAGTTCTTTACTTTTGATGTGGAATGTATGGATCTTGAGCATATGTACACTAATTTTTTAAACAGTGTCTCCGAAATTGCCGGGGAGGATCTTACGATAACAGATATTAACGAGGACACCGGCAAGGTAGACTATGAATCCGGCACCGGTGTGCAGACAGTCACTTTCAACTGCAACGGCAAATCCTATCAATACGATGCCATCGTTTACAATGACTGGTTTGATGTGAAAATGCTGTCTTTCATGAGCAAAGTCATATCTGAGCAAAATACCGATAAGAACCTGTATGTAACCAGCGACGGCTATCAGGAGTGCATCGTGTTCTATCAGACAAAGGATTGGGTCAAACGTTTTAACAAGTCCTTAGGATTACATTTAGAACAGCCTTAACGGTTTTGCATTTTAAAATAACAAAATCCCCTCCTGCCATCCTATCATGACAGAAGGGGATTCATTTTATTCTGCCCTATCCATTGCAATCTTGAAATCTTTCTGGTCTGTAAAGATCTCATTCGTATAAGGGTTCTTCTTCTGTGCCTTCGCACGTTTTAAGATCACCGCAAACACTACAATATTCACCACAATGGAGATAACTGAGATAATTCCCTGCGCCGTGGGATTCGCCGTAGTCGGCATCACATCCCCCATAGCCACGGCAGCTCCGCCCGCTCCGTATACGGATGATACCGTAGTGAAACGGCTGGCATCCTGAAATAACGGAAATACCTGTGCAAACATACACCACAACGTCAATGTATGGGCGCGATTCTGAATCCAGCCTCCTTTATTCCAGAGTGCGTTAGCAACCGTAGGTGCCAGCAGCAATGCGAATCCGCAGTACCATGCATGAGTCGGCAAATTCAGATAAGTATACTGGAAATTCCAGATATCATAGGCAATAATAAACTGCCATGTCATATCCGGCCAAAGCATATCCTTTTTATCCTTGGAAGAGTAGATACTCCACCAGCCTGTCATACAGAAAATGTTGATAAGTCCCGCAAGACCGTTTAGGATATTCCACCAACCGCCGTAAAGCCATACGCCCTCGGATGATTTCCACCAGCCGCCCATGATATCGCCGCCTCTGATCACGGACTCAAAATCGGATACAACGGCAATCAGAATATTGATTGCAACGATCACAAATGGGAACACCTTAAATGCATGGGATTTCCCTAACTTGCCCCAATGATACTTAATGATCATGAAACCGATACATCCTGCCAGTGCAGCATACAGTTTCGCATAGTGGAACCAGCTGTTCATATGCACGTAGGTCTGATTCGTCAACGCCCACTCTGCGCCTCTTGCCGCGCCCACATAAATAGAAATAAAATACACGGTAAGTACCGCCGGAATCGCAAAGAAGCAGATTCCTCCACCGATCTTCGTGCGGCGCGCAATCTCATTCATAATGATCAGTCCTGAGAAAACAAGCACCCATCCTAATAACTGCCAGCCAATCATTCCGCCACTTAAATTAAACATTTAAATCCCTCCCTTTCTTCTCTTGTTAATACACTTCTATCTCTTTAATGTTAAACTCATTCCCCTGCATAAGCCATGTGTCCGGGCTATGACAATAGGGACATATCTTTCCGTGCTCCACGGTAGGATAAGTCTTTTCACAGGCTTCGCAATAAGTTATGGCGGGAAGCATCTCTACGATCAGTTCCGCCTCCGAGAAAAGTTCCCTCTTCTTCGCCGCCCATTTCCAACAGCTCTGCAGATAGGATTCAATCACCGTAGATACCTCGCCCAGTTCCAGAGTCACTTTGGAAATGCCTTCCACCTCATTTTCCGCCGCAACCTTCTCCAGACTGTCCATAATATGGAATACTACTCCTAATTCGTGCATCTATCTCCCGCTCTCCATCTATACCTTACAATGTCCTTCACATTCTCCCGGACATGTCTTTTTGTCACTTCTTCGGTGCAAATTTCACCTTGATTGACTGCTTCACCATATTCGGAAGAATATACTTCAACTTATCCTCCGATGCTACCATCGTAGAACAGCCCGGATTCTCACGGTGCAGTGATATCGCATCAAATACACATTTGGTTGTACACACACCACAGCCAATACATTTATTCGGGTCTACCACTGTCGCGCCACAGCCTAAGCAACGGGAAGTCTCCGCCTTAACCTGCTCTTCCGTCAGCGTATGTGACAGGTCTCGGAACGAACGTGCCTGTGCTTCTTCCGCCTTCTCCGGTCTCTGCCTGTCGGTGTTGTCATAGCTTGCAATGAAGATATCATCTTTATCAAGTTCTATGAAATCTCTTCTGTTCCGCCCAATCGTCAACGTACAATGCTCATGTACAAAGCGGTGCAGCGAGATCGCTCCTTCACGTCCTGCCGCAATGGCATCTATTGCAAACTTCGGTCCCGTATAGACATCACCGCCCACGAAAATATCCGGCTCTGCTGTCTGGTAAGTCAATTTGTCAGCTATCGCTCCGCCGTTCGGCCGCAGTTCAACCTTGGTGCCTTTCAGAAGATCGCCCCACTCGATTCCCTGTCCTACACTGAAGATCACATTCGTACAGGAAACCGTCATGGTATCATTCTCGTCATACACAGGTGCAAACCGGTGATTCTCGTCATATACACGGGTACATTTCTTGAATACCACGCCCACAGTCTTACCGTCTTCCGTCAGGATCTCTTTCGGTCCCCAGCCGTTATTGATCGTAATGTTTTCCTCGGTAGCTTCCAAAATCTCCTCACGGCTGGCCGGCATCTCATCACGGCTCTCCAGACAGAACATGGATACTTTACCCTGTCCGCAACGGGTACTTACTCTCGCCGCGTCGATAGCAACATTTCCGCCGCCTACAACGATCACATTGCCGCCTAAGTCAAACTTTTCTTTCTGCCCGGCGTCTCTCAGGAATTCCACTGCAGTATAAACGCCTTCTGCATTCTCTCCGGGAACATTCGGTTTTCTGCCTCCCTGACAGCCTATGGCAACATAGAAGCCTTTATAGCCCTGTTCTCTGAGTTGTGCAATGGTGATGTCTTTTCCGACCTCAACACCGCACTTGATTTCAACGCCCATGGCCTTGATCACGTCGATCTCCGCCTCGATCAGATCTTTCTCTAATTTGTATGACGGAATACCATAGGTCAGCATACCGCCGGGTCTGTCGCTCTTCTCAAATATCGTAGGTTTATAGCCTTTATCTGCCAAGAAGTACGCACAGGATAATCCTGCCGGACCGGCACCGATGATCGCGATCTTTTCATCAAAGCTGCCCTTTAATGACGGTACTGTCGGTTTTGGAATGTACCGTGTCTCAGCATTTAAATCTCTCTCAGCCACAAAACGTTTTACCGCATCGATGGCAACCGCCTCATCCAATGTTGCACGGGTACAAGCATCCTCACAACGTCTGTTACAGATACGTCCGCAGATTGCAGGCAACGGATTATCTTTCTTGATCAGTGCCAAGGCCTCTTCATATTTTCCTTCCTTCGCAAGCTTCAAATAACCTTGTACAGCGATATGTGCGGGGCAAGCCGTCTTACAGGGTGCCGTTCCGGTGTCATAACAGTTGATCCTGTTCACATCCCTGTAATTATGCGTCCACATATGTTCGCCCCACTTCTGCTCCTGCGGAAGCGGCATTTTCGGATATGTAACTTCACTGCCGTCCTTTTTGCACAGCTTCTGTCCAAGCTTCACGGCACCTGCCGGACATGCTTCCACACATTTGCCGCAGGCAACGCACTTATCCTTATCCACCTTAGCCACATATGCCGAACGTGACATATTCGGTGTATTAAAAAGCTGCGATGTACGAAGCGCATAGCACACATTCACATTACAGTTACAGATCGCAAAGATCTTATTCGCTCCGTCGATATTGGTGATCTGGTGAACGAATCCGTTATCTTCCGCCTGCTTAAAAATGTCAAGCGCTTCTTCCTTCGTAATATAGCGTCCGTCTTTCTGTGTCTCCACCACGTAATCCGCCATATCGCCCACTGCTACGCACCAGCCTTCAGGATCGTCTGCACAGCCTTCGTCATGTTTCAGACGCGAACGACGGCAGGAACAGGGACTCGCCGCATACTTACCCTCATACTTCGATAACCAGTAGGAAATATGCTCCAGATCAATCGACTCACTCTCCATTTCGATCGCCTTTTCCACCGGTATGACATGCATACCGATGCCGTTTCCACCCTCACCCACAAAAGGAGTAACCTTTTCAAGAGGCAGTCTCGTCATGCGCTCGAAGAACAACGTGACCTCCGGATGCTCCTCGATCACCTTACTGTTCATATTGAAAAACTCTGCCGAGCCGGGAACAAACATCGGGAGAATATACTGTTTCTCATGCTTCGGATTCTCCCAGTTGTACTCTAAAATTCCTTTCACGGACATCTGCTGAAGCTTAGGTTCCAGTTCTTTCTCCGGAATGCCCGTAATCTTTGCAATCTCAGGCAGTGTCTTGGGTTTTCTGACGCCGAGCTTTAATGCAATCTCTGCCTCTTCATCAGTCAATAAACCTGCCAATCCCCAATACTCCGGGTCATCCTGAGTAATCTTCTTGATTCCCAGTTTCTGCGGTATCCTGTCCGTTATCATCTTCCCCAGCTTGACGATACTTTCACGGGTAGGTTCGCTGTGATCCGCTTTGTGCTCCGGATAAACATAGTCCGGATACAGTTCTTTGTCCAGTTTTCTCTCCATACCTTCCTCCCTTGTATTTTCTAAAATTAGAATTGCCGCCACTTCCCGACTTCTTCCGCCAGCCACTTGGCCCACTCCTCTATGCCTTCCCCTGTCTTGGCACAGATCGGAATGATCTTCGCCTGCGGATTCCGCATATGTATGTATTCCTTACATTTTTCCATATCAAAATCGAAATAAGGTAATACATCGATCTTATTAATCAGTACCACATCACAGATTGAAAACATCAGCGGATATTTCAGCGGCTTATCCTCACCCTCCGGCACAGACAAAATCATGGCATTCTTCGACGCGCCTGTGTCAAATTCCGCAGGGCACACCAAATTTCCCACATTCTCAAGAATAGCCAGCTCGATACCTTCCGTTTCAAGCCCATCCAGTCCCTGCCTAGTCATCTCCGCATCCAGATGGCACATACCGCCCGTGTGAAGCTGTATGACCCTCGCGCCGGATTCCGATATCGTCCTTGCGTCCACATCCGAATCAATGTCTGCTTCCATGACACCGATCTTCAACTTATCCTTCAACGTCTCGATGGTCCGCATTAAAGTCGTGGTCTTACCTGATCCCGGTGACGACATAAGATTTAACAGAAACACTCCTTTTTCCTTCAATTCCTGTCGAAGCTGCTCCGCCTGCTTGTCGTTATCGGCAAAAACACTCTGTTTAATTTCCAGAATTCGCACTTCTTTCATATAATACTCCATTCTTATGCCTTAGGCACAAAAACAAATGCCCGCTGCACAGTCGCTTCTTTTTCTTTTATCACTCAGAATTACTTTCATAACTCACGGAGAATGCATGCTCTTCGCATTCTCCCAGACATGACTTAGTTATACTTAGGCGGCGTTCTATGACGCCTTAGTATAACTTCATGTCTTAGTATAACTTCATGCTTTATTATACTATAGAACATGCGGACGGTTCAATCAGTTTCTCACAGCTTTGGTATATACAAAATGTGGTAATTGTAGCAACATCGTTCATCTTTGACATCGCTGTGTAGTAAGTGAGTATAATGGTTTGATCTGTCTTGTCACCTGTCTTGTCTTTCTTTCATAAATATCTTTTCTAACGCTTCGGTTTGGTGTAGAATGTTTGTAATTAACAACCACACCTTCATGAAATCGGGATGAAGAATGAAAACCAACGGAGGAAACACAATGGACAGACAAAACCTGACCTTGCTCACCGATCTGTACGAATTGACAATGATGCAGGGATATTTCAGAAACAAAGATCAGAATGAAACCGTTATATTCGATGCTTTCTACAGAAGCAATCCCTGTGACGGCGGCTTTGCCATAGCGGCGGGATTAGAGCAGGTGATTCAGTATATCAAAGAGCTGCATTTTGAGCCGGAGGATATCGAATATCTGGCAAGCCTCGGCATTTTCGGCAAAGATTTCCTCGACTATCTGAAAGATTTCAAATTCACCGGAGATATCTACGCCATTCCGGAAGGAACCGTGGTCTTTCCGCGGGAACCGCTTGTGAAGGTCATCGCACCGATCATGCAGGCACAGCTTGTAGAAACCGCGATTCTGAATATCATCAACCACCAGAGTCTGAT